>NJEJ01000067.1 GCA_002255025.1 Candidatus Bathyarchaeota archaeon ex4484_135
ATATCGGCCATACCCGAGCCGGACCCGGAGAACAGGAAGAGGATGAGGCAGGTGCCGATAAAGGGCGAGGTACCCAGTGCTGTCTTCGTCCCGTCGGGCTGTCGCTTCCACCCGAGGTGCGTGGTCTTGGACGAGCACCCGGAGCTGAAGGACAAGTGCCGTAAGGAAGAACCCCCCATGGTGGAGATAGAACCGGGCAGGTACGTGGCCTGTTGGCACGTCATGAAGACGTAAGAGCATGAGGTCCTTTTTGGAGGTAATAGACGAGGTAATCGGCTCTCAGGCCCCGGGACCCCTCCCCTCTTTCTCGAGGATACATGTCCTCATGGTCCTCGACGTGCTCTATAGGTCAGGCCCCATGGGGAGGGCCAGCCTGGCCCGGGCCGTCGGGCTGGGCGAGGGTGCCATAAGGACGGTCCTGAGCAGGCTGTGTGGTGCTGGTCTTGTCGAGGTATCCCGGAGGGGCTGCGAGCTAACGGAGGAAGGCCGCTCCCTCTGGTCCGCTATCAGGTCTAAGCTGCTCAGGCTCGGGGAGATAAGGAACGCACCTGTCGAGGGAGGAGGCTTCGCCTACATCGTGAAGGGTGCTTCTCGCAAGGTCAGGTTGGGCGTGGAACAGAGGGACGAGGCCATAAGGGCTGGTGCCAGAGGGGCCATAACGCTCGTCTTCAAGGGCGGCAAGCTCATCATGCCGGGCATAAGCGATGACGTGAGAGCGGATTATCCGGAGCTCTCAGAGGAAATCATGGCCTCCGCCGAGCTAGGCGAGGGCGATGTGGTCATAGTGGCCTTCGCCGACGACTCGAAGAAGGCCGAGTACGGTGCCTTAGCCGCTGCTCTCACCCTGCTCGAGTAAGGCCCTAAGGGCCTTTTCCCCCAGCTCGAAGGCCCTGAGGTTCACTTCCAAGTATCTGGTCGGTACGAGCTCCTTCATGGCCTCTAGGACCGCCTCTCTCCCGGCGGGGAAGACGCCCGTGGCCACGAGGGCCCCAGCCATGACCATGTTTTGGGCCAGGGGGCTCCCCGCTTCCTCGGCTAGCTTGAGGGCGTCTATGAAGTAGGCCTTGCGGGCCGTAGAAGTCAGGGCGGCTTTCACCTCTTCCATGTCCGGGTACTCCGCCAGGCCTAAGGAGACCATGACGGGCCTTATGGTCCTCTCGCTCACTAAGGCCAGCGTCTTGGGCCCGACGAACCTCAGGGCCCTCACGGCCTCGGCTGGCTCCAGGGCCAGCAACACGTCAGCTGTCCCGTCCATGACGGTCGGTGCGTAAACAGTTCCTTCCCGGGCCCTTAGGTGGCAGACGACAGGTCCCCCCCTCTGGGCCATGCCGTGTATCTCGCTCACGCGGACATCGAGCCCTTCCCTCATGGCCGCCGTGCCCAATACCTCGGCCAGCAGGAGGACGCCCTGCCCTCCTACACCGCAAATTATGACGTCTACCATCACTCACCACCCCCGACCTGCCTTATGGCGTTATACGGGCACACTTGGACGCAGACGCCGCAGCCCGTGCAGAGCTCTTTGTCTATGCTGACCTTGCCGTCTGGCCCGACCAAGAAGGCCGGACAACCGAAGGCCTTCACACAGACGCCGCAGCCCGTGCAGGCTTCTTGGTCCACCTGGTACTTGGGAAGTTCAATGCCCTTCCTGCGGGCCTCTCGGACGGCCATGAGGCGGCAGGCCTGCCTGAACACGACAACAGACGGCCCCTCAACGCTGACGGCCTCCTTAAAGGCCTTTACGGCCTCCTTAACATTGTACGGGTCCACGACGTAGACGTGCTGGACCCCACAGCCCCTAGCCACTTCCTCTATGAGGACCCTCACGCCTGGCTCGCCCGTCCCCATGACCCCTGTCCCGGGGTGGGGCTGGCCTCCCGTCATGGCCGTCGTGAGGTTGTCCAGGACCACGACGGTTATCGGGTGCTTGTTGTAGACGGCATCTATCAGGGCCGGTATGGAGGCGTGGAAGAACGTGGAGTCGCCCAGGATGGCTATGACCCTCTCGCCTAAGGCCCTGCTTATGCCGCAGGCACCGCCCACGCTAGCACCCATGCATATCAGGAAATCCCCTATCTCCAGCGGTGGGTGTATGCCCAGGGCATAACAGCCTATGTCCGTCGTGCAGACGAGCTTGTGCCCTACCACACGCCTTATTACGTACATGGATGCCCTGTGCGGGCAGCCGGGACACAATATCGGGGGCCTGGGAGGTGCCATCTCAAGGCCCTTCTTGGCCTTCTCGTCAATTGAGCTGAAGTCCAGGGGGGCCTTACGGCCCGTCAGCCTGCAGAGGGCCTCCACGACCAGCCGAGTGGAGAGCTCGCCGTACCTGGGCAGGAGCTCGGCTCCCATCTTGCCATGGACGGGCACCTTCAGGCCAGCTTCCTGGAGGGCCGCCTTCACGTTCAGCTCTAAGTAGGGCTCCAGCTCCTCGACGGCCAATATATCATCGTACTGGGAGGCAAATTCAGCCACCAGCTTCCTCGGGAACGGGTAGACCATGCCTAACTTCAGGACGCCAACATCGAGGCCCAGGATGTCGAGGGCCTCCATGACGTAGTTGAAGGAGACGCCCGAAGTTATTATGCCGAGACGGGCCCCTCCTCTGGCCACGTAGTTGAGGCTCCTATCGGACTCGGCTATTTCCCTGGCCGCCCTCATCTTCTCGAGCAGGACCTTGTGCCTAACCCTGGCATAGGCCGGAACCATGACGAACCTGGCCACATCCCGCTTGAAGCGGCCTTTTGCGGGCGGCTCCTCCCTCGGGCCGAACAGAACGGGCCCCCTGGTGTGGCTCACACGGGTCACGAGCCTGAGGATGCACGGCACCTCAAGCCTCTCGGACAGCTCCATGGCCTTCAGGAACATGTCCTTGGCTTCCTGGGGCGTCGAGGGCTCGAGACAGGGCAGGCCGGACAGCATGGCGTAGTAGCGGTTGTCCTGTTCGTTCTGGCTGCTCCAACAGTTCGGGTCATCGGCCGTTATGATTACCATGCCAGCCCTGACGCCCACGTACGCCAGGGTCATAAAGGGGTCGGAGGCCACGTTAAGGCCCACGTGCTTCATGCAGACGGCCGAGCGGACTTCTGAGACGGCTGCACCAGCTGCTACCTCGAGGGCCACTTTCTCGTTCGTGGAATACTCCATGTAAATGCCCGCTTCCATCGCCACGGCAGATACGGTATCGGCTATCTCTGAGCTGGGCGTGCCGGGGTAAGTGGTCATGACGCCTACCCCGGCCTCTATGATGCCCCTCGCAACAGCCTCGTTCCCGAGCAACAGGTATTTCTCGCCCGGCTTCCCCCTCAGTATGACTTCCGGCCTGGGCATCCCTGCCACCAGGGCTCCCTGGGCCCGGGACCTATAATGGTTCTGGGCAACTCGCTGCGTAAGCCATATCCGGCCTCCCGGCGGAAGGCCCTGTGGTGGAGGGCTTGAGCCGGATAGCCGATGAGATAAGGCCTTTCTTCGAGCCGGGGTCCATAGCGGTCGTCGGTGCCTCCACGAACCCGGCCAAGCCGGGCTACAACGTCTTCCTCAACCTGGCCGAGAACAAGCGTAAGGGCCTTTTGAAGGCCGAGCTCTACCCGGTTAACCCGAGGGCCAAGGAAGTACTGGGCTTCAAGTGTTGCCCGAGCCTGAAGGACGTGCCCGGCCCCGTGGAACTCGTGGTCATAGTGGTCCCGGCCAAGTTCGTGCCAGATGTTATGCGGGAGGCAGCCCGTAAGGAAGCGAGGGCTGCCATAGTCATAACCTCGGGCTTCAGCGAGGTAGGGAATTACGAGCTCGAAGAAGAAGTGATTAAAATTGGCCGTGATGCTGGCATCAGGATATTGGGACCGAACTGCGTTGGCATATTCGACCCTTACACGGGCGTCGATACGGTCTTCCTGCCGCTTAAGAAGGCCTTAGAGGCCGGAGAAGAGATGATATCAGCCCCTAAGCCGCCTAAGGGCAGGATTTCCATGATAACTCAATCAGGTGCGTTCGGGGTGGCATCGCTAGACTACATGGCTGGCCACGGGATGGGCGTCAGCAGGTTCGTGAGCCTCGGGAACAAGTGCGATTTAGATGAAACGGACTTCCTAGAGTTCCTGAAGGAAGATGAGAGGACGGACGTGGTCTTGCTCTACGTGGAAGACATAAGGAATGGCCGCAGGTTCATGGAGGTAGCCCGGGCTACCGCACGCTCGAAGCCGGTGGTGGTCCTCAAGGCCGGTTGGTCGAGTGCTGGTGCCAGGGCCGTGAGATCGCACACGGGTGCCGTGGCTGGCTCGGACGAGATATACGATGCTGCCTTCAGGCAGTGCGGCGTCCTGAGGGCCAGGACCATGGAGGAGTTCTTCAGCATGGGGAAGGCCCTCTCCATGCAGCCCACAGCCAGGGGGCCCAGGGTAGCCATAATAACTAATGCGGGCGGCCCGGGCGTCATGACGGTTGATGCCTGCGAGGCCAAGGGGCTCGTGGTGCCAGAGCTCTCCGAGGCCACGAGGACGAGGCTCGAGGAGCTCGTCAGGGAAGGGAAGTTGCCGCCCTTCGCCTCCATAGGGAACCCAATCGACCTGACGGTTTCCGTGACGGATGAGATGTTCAAGTTGGCCACGGAGGTCATAATGGAGGACCCGGGCGTGGACGGCCTCATAGTCTTGGGCTTACACCACCCGCCGGGCTTAAAAGGCGATTACATAGAGGCCATAGCAGAGCTGGCCCGCAGGTCCGATAAACCCGTGGTGGCCTGCGACATAGGAGGGGCCGATATGGCCGATTACGTGAGGAAGAAGTTCGACGAAAAAGGGATACCTGCCTTCGAGAGCCCTGAGGGTGCTGCAGCAGCCATGTGGGCCCTCTACGCATATGGCCGCTACTTAGAGAAGGTGAAGCAGGCCCCCTAGGCCCTTATGACCCCTCTCTCCTGCGTCCTGACGAAAACGACCTTCAGGCCCGTGGTCTCCTTGACCTGGCGGGCCAGCTCCAAGAGTTCGTCCGCAAGAGGCTGCCTCACGTTTGCGAAAGAGGGGTCCATGAGGTCCCCCCTCGGCGAGAACTGCTGTATCACGTAATAGGCTCTCTCCCGGTCAGCCAGGCCCATCTCGACCAGCTCGCCTGCTATCTCCACCAGGTCGGCCTTCTCGTGGAGCGTTGGGACGAAGGTAGTCCTGATCTCGAGGAAAGGTGCCATTTCCAGGGCCTTTTCCAAGGAGGCCCTCACGGACCTCACCATACGCTCTGCCACATCGGTCCTGAGGCCCGATACACGCCCGTACTTAGCCGGGTCGCTCAGGGGGGCCTTCACGTCCATGGCCAGGTGGTCCACGAGGCCCGCCTCCAACAGGCCTCTCACGACCCCTTCTCTCGAGCCGTTCGTGTCCAAGCTCGTCTTCATGCCCACCTCCTTGCAGGCCTTGAATAAGGCCCTAAGGCCCTCGGGCTGGAGGGCTGGCTCGCCCCCCGTGGCCTGGACGTAATCGGACAGGAGGCTGGCGCCCGATATGGCCTCGAGGACCTCGGGCAGCCCGACCTCCCG
>NJEJ01000068.1 GCA_002255025.1 Candidatus Bathyarchaeota archaeon ex4484_135
GGTATCCACCTGGCCCTCGAGGGTATGTGGAAATCCCCTATGACGAGTATCTTCCTCACCTGAGGTCCCCCCATCACCCACGGGCAAGGCCTAACTCGCGTCTGGCCGCCCTGAGGGCAGCCCCTACGTCGTTCTCATGGCCCAGGTTGTTTAAAGCATTTCCGAGGGCCGTCAGAGTGAGTATTACTTCTCTGGCCGAAATTATGCCCATGCATCCTATCCTTATCACCAAGTTCCTTATCTTGCCCATCCCCCCGGCCACGAGGACGCCGTATTCTTCCTTCATGATCTCCCTAAGCCGCCTCGGGTCCACACCGCTCGGGACCTTGACGGCTATGACCGTGTTTGACCTGAACTCAGGCCTCGGGAAGACCTCTAGGCCCATGGCCTCCACGGCCGAGTAGAAGGCCCTCGCACACCTGGCGTGCCTCTCGATACGGGCCTCGAGGCCCTCCTCCCTTATCATGATCAGAGCCTCGTCCAGGGCGTAGAAGAGCGGTATAGCTGGCGTGAAAGGCGTCTCATGCCTTTCCTCCCAGAACTCTCTGGCCCTGATGAGGTCGAAGTAGAAGGGCCTGCTCGGGTTCTCCTCGATGGTCTTCCACGCGTCCTCGCTCACGGATATGAGGGCCAGGCCAGGCGGGCAGGCCAGGCACTTCTGACTCCCGGTGACGCACACATCTATGCCCCATTCGTCAACCGGCAGCTCGTCCCCGCCCAAGATGGAGACGGCATCTACAACTACTAAGGCACCGTGGTCTTTGGCCAACTCGCACAAGACCTTTAGGTCCCGGGCCTTGGCCCCCGTCGAGGTCTCGTTGTAAACCAGGCAGAAGGCCTTGACATCGTCCTTGAGAACTTCCTCGACCTCATCTGGCGTAGGGGCCTCGCCCCACTCCACGGGCACTTCTACGACCTCTGCTCCACGCCTACGTGCTGTCTCAGCCATCCTCTCCCCGAAGACCCCTGAGACGGCTACTACGGCCTTGTCCCCGGGCTTAAGGAGGTTCTCCAGGGCACAGGAAATGCCACCTGTCCCGGAGCAGGTGAGGACGAAGACATCTCCTTCTGTCTGGAAGACATATTTCGCGTTCTCAATTATCCTCTCGTGTAGCTCCCTGAACTCGGGCCCTCTGTGGCCCATCACGGGCTTCAGCATAGCCCTCACGACCCTCTCGGGCACGTTGGTCGGGCCGGGCAGCATCACGAGCATTCTCTCTGGCCTCATCATCTCGCCATCGGACTAAATCCTCCCTCCTACTTAAGACTTGGGCTTAGCCCTAAGCCTTTTCCGTCCCGGGTCTTACCAGGGGCCGGAATGAGGAAGGCCGAGTTTGACCCATCTAGGCTAGAGGCGTTTGCCCTCGAGAAGATGTCGAAGACAGGTATACCAGGCCTCAGCATAGCGGTCGTAAACCGGGACGGCATTATCTACGCCAGGGGGATGGGCTTCAGGGATGTCGAGAATGGCCTCAGGGCCACGCCGAGGACCTCTTACTGCGTGGGCTCGGTCACCAAGTCCTTCACCGCCCTGGCGGTCATGCAGTTGGCCGAGAGAGGGGCCCTCAGTCTTGACGATCCTGTTGAGGAGTACGCACCTCTGAAGGTAAGGCCGTTCGGCGAGCAGATAAGGGTAAGACATCTCCTGACCCACTCATCTGGAATACCGGCCCTTGCTTACGCTGAGGCCTTGATAAGGAACGTGCTAGGTGATGAGAAGACCTGGATCCCGCTGGCCAGCCCGGAGGACGTGCTGACTTTCATGTCGAAAGCTGGGGATTGGGTCGAGTGTAAACCCGGGGAACGTTTCTTCTACTTGAACGAGGGCTACGTGCTCCTCGGCCACATCATAGAGAAGGCATCGGGCATGAAATATGAGGAATACGTGAGGGAGAACATTCTCAAGCCCCTCAAGATGGAACGCTCCTACTTCTCCAAAGAGGAGTTCGATGCTGATGAGGACAAGGCTATCCCCTATCTGATAGACAGGGAGGGCGTCAGGAGGGCCAGCACTTACCCGTTCGGCATATCGGCTGACGGGGGGCTGATAAGCAACGTCATGGACCTGGCTAGGTACGTAAGGATGTTCTTGAACAGAGGAGAACTCGACGGAGCCCGGCTGATCTCTAAGGAGGGCGTCGAGGAGATGGAGAAGCCGAGGATCAAGCTGCCTTACGAGCTCTTCGGGAACGAGGCTTATGGCTACGGCTGGTCCATAACGCCCGATTTCTTGGGCCGGAAGTTGGTAGGCCACAGCGGGTCCGTCTTAGTATCGACGGCTTACGTAGGTTACCTGCCCGAGGAAGGGATAGGCATAGCGGTCTTAGCCAACTCGAGCGGCTACCCGTTATCACACATAGGATTCTACGGCCTCGCACTGGCCTTGGGCGAGAACCCGGAAGAGTTACCCGTGATAAAACGCGACAGGCTGATGGACCAGTTAGCGGGCGAGTACGAGACCTACATGGGAACTTACCGGGTCAGGGTGGTCAGGAAAGGCGATTTCCTCTTCTTTGAGGTCAAGGGGCGTTATCTCGAGGAATCCCAGCTTCTCGTCCCCGTCGAGCTAAGCGAAGACAGGGCCTTGTTTTACACCCTCAGCTACGGCAGGAGAATAGAAGCTGAGTTCAGGATCAAGGACGGCCAGGTGGAACTGCTCTTCGAGCGTTATAAGTTCAGGATGAGGAGGCCCTTAGCGGGAGGCGGGCAGCTTGGAATATGATGCCGTGATAGTTGGAGCCGGTCTGTTTGGCCTCTCCACGGCATACCACATAAAGGAGCTGAGGCCCGAGGACAAGGTGCTGCTCTTGGAGAGGCTGAGCGGGCCAGGCCAGGGGAACACGGCCAAGAGTGCTGCCATGTTCAGGTCCTTCTTCTACTCGAGGACCAATTTGGCCTTGGCGGATTCCTCCATAGAGTTCTACAAGCACGTGCAGGAGGACTTAGGCTTCGACCTCAGGATAAAATGGATAGGCTACCTCTGGCTCCTGAGCTCCGGCGAGTATAGGTCTCTGAAGCCCGTCCTGAGCGAAATGTCGAGGAGGGGCCTGGAATACCGTATCTACGATAGGGAATACCTTGAGAAAACCCTGGGGCTAAGGGCTGAGGTCTCAGCAGACGAGGAAGCAAGGCTCATGGGCCTCGTTGACGTGGATTATGGCCTGCTGGTCCCAAAGGCCGGCTGTATAGACGTGGACGCCCTTGTTAAGTTCTACGAGAACGAGGCCAGGAAGAGAGGCGTCGAGATAAAGTACGGCGTCGAGGTGCTTGACCTCTTAATCGAGCCCAAGGAGCCCTTAGGGCTGCCGGGCGAGCCCTTCATATGGCAGGAAGCCCGGGTTGCCGGCGTGAAAACGAGTGCTGGCGTCTTCAGGGCCAAGAAGACGATATTGGCAGCCGGTGCCTGGATGCCGCTGCTCTTGGACAAGGTAGGTATAGAATGCCATATAAAATCGAAGAAGAGGCAGATATTCTCCGTGAAAGCCGATAAGGAAGAACTGAAGAAGCTCATGCACGTGGAAGGCTTTAACCGGGAGAACCTCTTGCCCTTCCTCATACTGCCCAGGCCTAAGATATGGGTGAAGGCCGTGCCAGAGGAGGGGTCCTTCTGGATGTGCTATTCCGACGACTTCCCGAGGGAGTTCAAGGTCGAAGACGAACCTCAACCGGAAGGGGAATTCTACGAGTACGGCATCTACCAGGTCGTCGTGAAGTACCTGCCTCAGTTCAAGGGCTGCAGACCCCATGCGGCCTGGGCTGGCCTATACGCCTACTGCACGTTGGACGGCCAGCCCGTGATCTTCGAGGAACACGACGTCATGGTGGTGGGGGGCGGGAGCGGCAGCGGGGTCATGAAGGCCGATGCCGTCGGCAGGATAGCAGCTGCCCTATACGCGGGAGAAGAGTACGCAAAACTCTACGGAGGGGAGAAGTTCAAGGTGAGCCGCCTGGGCCTGAGGGAGAGGAAGGTAGAACCTGAGAAGCTCGTGATATAGGACCTCAGAGCAGCACGAGGAGCATCCAGGAGGCCACCACCGGGACCAAGTTCCTGCCCATTCTCCATGCCAGTTCTAACAACACGGCCACGACGAGGGCCCAGAGGAAGTTCAAGATGTCTATGCCGTGGGGGCGGAGGATGTGTAGCGGGACCCAGGCAACCAACAGGACAGCTAAGCCTCCCCACTCAGCCCTTAAGGAGCAGAGTTCTAAGGTCGTTGCAAGCCAGAGGCCTTCTGCTACGTAGTAGGCAAGGGCCAAGGTGTAGCCCAGGGCCCCAGTGCCCACCCTCACGTAGAACTCGTACTCCTCAAGGGCCTGAGGCGCGAGGGCCGTAAGGGGCCTACCCTCAATTAATGGCCCAGCCAGCTCCAGGACTAGGAAGGCCGCTAGGACCGGTAATAGCTTCAGCAGGCGTGGCCTCTCCATCTCACGGAGGGACCTGAGCTGTTCACGCCAGTAGAGGCCGTATTTATGCCCGTACCTGATCACGATGTAGGAGCGGGTGGGCACTATGAAGGCGTGGGCAACGAATATAGCCAGGCCCAGAGCCGTGGGGTTTTCCATGAAGAACCGCACGATGGCCTTAAAGCTGAGGCTAATGCCCCCGGCGAGCAACAGGGCCGTGAGGAAGCCCAGTAGCAGGCCGGACAGCTCTATGGCCTCAAGGCCCACTAGGACAAATACCAGCATGTCCCTGTGATACTTCTCCATCCTTGTCGCCTCGGCCTGCGATGGCTAAGTGCTGTTAAAAGCCTTCTTCACCACTAGGGAGCCACCTATCCCCTGGCATGCTTAACAGACCTCTAGTGGCGGGCCCGCCGGGATTTGAACCCGGGACCTCCGGTTCCGCAGACCGGCGCCCTATCCAGGCTGGGCCACGGGCCCCTGGGAGAGGACACTGGCCTCCTTGCTTATAACTCTAATCGCCCGGCGTTGCTGAAGCAGAGTCCTTAGCAAGGAGTATTATAAGAGTTCGTGGGAGAGGAAGTTGATGGGCCTTTATCCTAGCGATCCCTCGGTTTTTCACCTGCCTTCTCCCTTAATGCTCAACCTGATGCCCCGCGAGGCAAGCGAAGGTACTTTAAGACAAGTATGCGGCAAGGGGGAGATGGAAACTTTCACCCCCCTCCATAGTCTCTTTTAAACAGAAGACCGGTTTGCTTTCAGAAACGGCGTTAGCTTAACATCTTGCTTTTCCTCACCTAATTTCGGTTTTTTAATTGACCCTGTCAACAATCATATTAATTAATATACCTCCTTAGTAAGGTCTGATACGGTAGCTTAGGAGGGGACTCGAATGGGCAGGTCTATGAGAGACGATAGCCTGACCCGTCTGGAGAAGCTCAAGTTCAGGGTCCAAGTCATAGAGATACTACGCCTCCTGAAGTCGCGTTACAAGTACAGCGAGCTATCTAGGCTCACGGGCCTGCCAGCCACCGTGCTCAGCAGGTACATATTAGGTCATGTCCTCCCCTCATTTGAGAGAGCCGTTGAGCTATGGCACGTCCTCAAGAAGGT
>NJEJ01000010.1 GCA_002255025.1 Candidatus Bathyarchaeota archaeon ex4484_135
CCCTTCGCCGTGGCCGTGGCAGCCGTCCTGGCCACCTACTTCTGGGCTGGCCTCAGGTTCTACAGGAGGGCCGAGGCCCTGCTGGCTGGCCAGGAGGGCTAAGATGCCTTGGCCGACGTGGCTGAGGCCCTGAGGAAGCTGGCCCGTTCTGACCCGGTCTTGGCCAGCCCGACCAGGCTAGCTATAATGCTCCTCTTGGCCGTAAGACGCAAGATGTATTTCTCCGAACTCCAGAAGGCCCTCGGCCTTACGCCAGGGAACCTCGGCAGCCACCTGAAGAAGTTAGAGGAAGCAGGATACGTGAGGGTCAGGAAGGTGCTCACGAGGATAAGGCCTCTGACGCTCGTGATCCTCAAGCCGGAGGGCGAGACCGCCCTCTACGAGCACATAGGCATGCTTAAGGAAGCCCTCAGGAGCCTCAGCCCGTCCTGACGGGTGTTGGGGCCTCAGCATTCCGGCCCTGTTCCGCACGGCCCTCAGGGCCTTGGCCAATCCGGCTACATCACGGGCCCAAGGCTCATGGTATTATGGCCACCTTTAAGTCCTTCTTCTCCTCCACCAGGCTCCTGAAGACCTCGTGGATGTCCTTCAGGGGCCTGCGGCTCGTTATCAAGGGCCTGACGTCGACCGTGCAGGAAGCTATCATTGACAAGGCGACCTCGAAGTCCCTTGGCGTGGCGTGGAAGGCCCCCATGACCGTCACCTCGCCGTAGTGGAGGAGCTCCGTGTTGACCATTATGGTCGTCCCAGGAGGGCAGCCCCCGAACTCAAGGACCATCCCGCCCTTCCTCACGAGTTCGAAGGCCTTCTCCCAGGTCTTCGGCGTCCCGACGGCCTCTATGACCACGTCGGCACCGAGGCCATCCGTCTCGGCCCTAACGACATCGGCTGGGTCTTCCTCACGCACGTTGACGGCCACATCAGCCCCAACGGACCTGGCGATCCTCAGCCTGTCCTCTATTAGGTCGCAAATTATGACCTTCACGGCCCCGAGGTGCTTGGCCACCTGGGCATGCAGTATGCCTATGGGGCCCGAGCCTATGATGGCCACCACATCGCCCGGCCTTATCCCGGCCTTGACGGCCCCGTGCAGGACGCACGCAAGGGGCTCCGTTATAGCTGCCTCCTCGTAGGAGAGGCCGACCGGTATCTTCTGTGCATTCACCTTGAGGAACCTCTCAGGGACCCTTATGTATTCCGAGAAGGCCCCCCAGAGCCACATCCGGTTTTCGCATAAGTTCTGGAGCCCTCTCCTGCAGAAGCGACACGTCAGGCAGGGTGCCGAATTGCCCGCCCTTATCCGGTCCCCGATCTGCCAGCCCTCGACGCCCGGCCCGACGGCCACTACCTCTCCAGCCCACTCGTGGCCGAAGGGGCTCGGCAGCCTTATGACGCTGCTCACGTAGGGCCGGGTGAACATCTTCACGTCCGTCCCGCAGGTCGTGGCAGCCCTCACCCTGGCCACTACCTCGCCGGGACCTGGCTCAGGCACAGGTCTTTCCTCAAGCCTCAAGTCCCCTGGGCCGTAGAGGACAGCCATCAACATGCGTTCTCCCTTCCCTTCCTCGCCCAGGCCGCACCACCACCTTTTGGACCGTGGCCTCCGGGCGGCTTAAAAACTCGTCCGAGAAGAGGGGCCCGGCCTATCGGCCCCTGACCACGACCTTGAGGCATTCCTTGCTCTCCTTGGCCAGCCTGAAGGCATCTGCTATGCGGTCTAAGCTGAAGCAGTGCGTTATCAGCTTGCCGAAGAGCTCCTTGTGGGCCAGGAGGATGGACATAGCATCTCTGGTCTCCAGGTGCGTGGTCGAGTATGAGGCCGTTATGGTCAGCTCGTCGAAGAACACCTCGTTTGGCCTTATGGCCCACTCAACCTCCGGGGCCGTGGGAGCGAACACTAGGAGCGTCCCGCCACGCCTGAGGGCCTTAAGGCCGGCCTCTAAGGCCGCCTTAGAAGGTGCTGTCACGAAGACCACATCGGCACCGAGACCGTCTGTCTCGGCCCTGACGGCATCGGCCAGCTCTTCTTCCCTGGCGTCCACGACGGTCCTTATGCCTAACTCCCGGGCCTTCTCCAGCCTGTAGGGCATCAGGTCCGATATGGCCACGGAGGTCGCACCCGCCAGCTGGCACAGGACAGCTATCATGAGGCCTGATGGACCAGCACCCACGATGGCCACGTGGTCCTCCAGGCCTATCCTGGCCTTCCTGACGGCCCTGAGGCAGCAGGCTAAAGGCTCTATGAGCGTCCCGAGCTCGAACGAGAGGCTATCGGGCAGCCTGAACGTATCTAACATGAGGTTTGGCTCGGGGACCCTGAAGAACTCAGCGAAACCGCCCGGGTCCAGGTGCGTCTTCCTGAAGGAAGGACAAAGCGTGAACTGCCCCCTCCGGCAGAAGCGGCACGTCATGCAGGAGACGTGGTGGTGTGCGAAGACCCTATCGCCCTCCTGGAAGCCCTCGACCTCACGGCCGACCTCGACCACGATACCCGTGGGCTCGTGGCCCAGCACGAGCGGTGCCCTCGGGACCAGATACCAATCCATGAGGTCGGAGCCACATATGCCGCAGGCCTCCATCTGGACCAGTATGTCCCTGGGCCCCACGGAGGGCCTCGGCCTCTCCTCCAGCCTTATGTCGCCTGGTCCATAGTAGACGGCCACCTTCAAGGCAGGTTGGCCTTTGGCCCCGTGTGCCTTAAGACGTTTGCCCGCCCTGGCAGGCCGAGGTGAATGGGCCTGGTCAGGAGCATAGGGATCGACCCTGGGACCCGGAGCTTCAGCGTCTTCGGCCTCGAGGACGGGAGGCCCTTCTTAGACGAGGATGTCCCGAGCGATGAAGTGGCTAGGGACCCAGATGTCCTGCTTGACCTGCTAGAGGAGGCGGAGCCTGACATAATAGTCGGGCCTTCGGGCTACGGCCTGCCGTTGAAGTGGGCCCACAAGCTGACGGAAGAAGACCTGTTCTTACTCGTCCTCAGGAAGCCGGAGGACAAGGGCATACCGGTCTTAGAGGGCCTCGTCGAGATGGTCCGGAGGGCCGGCCGCAGGAAGCTGCCCATGATATTCATACCGTCCGTGATACAGATGCCCACCGTGCCCAGGTATAGGAAGCTGAACCGGATAGACATGGGGACTGCGGACAAGCTGGCCGTCACGGTCCTGGCCATACAGGAGTGCTCGGAGGTCCACGGGCTAAGCTATGACGAGGTCGACCTCATAGTGGTCGAGGCTGGCGGTGCCTACACGAGCCTCATGGCCGTGAAGAGTGGCCGCATAGTAGATGGCATAGGGGGCAGCCAGGGTGCCGTAGGCTACATGAGCCACGGGAGGATGGATGGCGAGGTGGCCTACCTGTATGGGGGCTTCCCGAAGATAAGGCTCTTCGAGGGAGGAGTCATCGACATAGCCGGCGACGGGGGCCTCAGGCCTGAGGAATGGCCTTTTAGGGCCCGGGAGGACGAGAGGGCTAGGGATGCTTGGGAACTCTTCTTCGAGGAAGTGGAGAAGTTCGCGAGAGCCCTGACGGCCTCCGTGCCCGAGCCGGTCGAGGTCGTCCTATCGGGCCGGCTGACCGAGGTGCCCGAGGTTAGGGCCGAAATGGAACGCAGGCTATCGTCAATAGCCCCTGTGAGGAAGCTGAAGGGCTTCGGTGCTGAGGCCAAGACGCCAGCACAGGGCGAGGCCGTCATAGGGGACGGCCTCATGGGCGGCCGCTACAAGGAGCTCGTGGAACACGTAGGCATAAGGGGTGCTAAGGGCACGGTCCTAGATTATGTCCTCATAGGCTCATGGCCCGAAGTGCTGAAGAGGTATGGCGTCAAGGCCAGCCTGGTCTACGGTGGTGGGGGTTGAGGAAGGTCAGGATAGGCCTGACGGGCCTCACGTTTGACGCAGCCCATTACACGCCCTCGGGCGGGAAGTGCGAGGACCTACACGGCCACACCTTTACGGTTGACGTGGAAATAGAAGGTGTCCCGGGCGAGGACGGCATGATCATGGACTTCAGGGACCTGAGGGAGAAGGTCAAAAGCATCCTATCCTCCTGGGATCACGCCTTCATAGTGCCCGAGCGGGACGTAAGCAAGCTGAAGTTAGAAGGACCTTTCGGCCTCAAGCTGAAGGTCATAAAGGGGCCTGCCGCCACGACCGAGTGCATGGCCGTCCAGTTGGCCGACGAGCTCCGTGATGCCCTGGGCCTGCCCGTGAAGGTGAGGGTCTGGGAAGGGCCAGGTAAATACGCCGAAGCCGCTTCGGCCTGACGTGCGAATATGTTAAATCCCCGTGAGAGCCTTTGCCGGGAGGTGGGCAATACGGCCGAGGCTGGGCCAGCCGACATAAAGGACTCCGAGCCCGGCGTCAAGCTGAGGATAGACAGGGTGGGCGTCAGGGGCATAAGGACCAGGTTCCCCATAAAGAGCCCCTGGGGGACGCTCATCTACGAGGCCGAGGTAGACGCCTACGTCGAGCTCCCGCCCGACAAGCGTGGCGTCCACATGTCGAGGAACATAGAGGCCTTCGCCGAGGTCATCTACGAGGCCAGGCTGAAAGAGCACTCCACGACTGTCGAGGGCCTGTTGGCCGAGGTAGCGGAGAAGCTGCTGAAGAAACACGATTACACGCAGAAGGTCGAGGTGGTGGCTAGGACGGCCTACTTCTTCGACGTGGGACCCAGGAAGGGCGTTTCGGAGCCGGTTGACGTGGTCATAAGGGTCATCAAGTCGAGGAACGGCGAGGAAGTCAGGGAGCTGTCCGTATCGCTCCTCGGCCTGACGGTCTGCCCCTGTGCCCAGATGACGTTCAGCCTTAAGGAGGGCACGGAGCTGCACAAGAGCCCAAGCCACACTCAGAGGGCCAGGCTCACGGCCACCATAACGCTGAGGAACACGGGCAAGGTCCCGATGATAAACGAGCTGGCCGAGCTGCTCGTGGATGCCTTCTCCGCACCCGTCATGGGCCTCCTGAAGCGTGATGACGAATATAAGGTCGTTAAGAAGAGCTTCGAGAAGCCCAGGTTTATAGAGGACGTGGTCAGGCACGCTCTAGACGCCATATCGAGGTACTTGGTCGAGCGGGGATTCCCGCCCGACGCACGCATAAAGGTTGAGGTGGAGAGCTATGAGAGCATACACCCGTATAACGCTTACGCCTGCCGGGAGGCAACGCTAGAGGAGCTTTTGTCAGAGGCGTCTCCATCACGGTGAACGGACCTCGAGCCTGGCCCCCTCGTTCCTTGGCTCCGCCACTAGGACTCCGTATTTGAAGCCTGATTCCTCTAGGAAGGCCGATACGGCCTCCTTGAGGGCCTGGCACTCCCGGGCGGTCGTTAGGGCGTATAAGGTCGGGCCCCAGCTGCTCTGTCCAACCCCGTAGGCACCCTTGCTCAGCAGGAAGGACCTCAGCTCCTCGGCTGCCTCATCCGCGAAGACACCGCCCTGGTAGGGGCTGAAATAACGGCCCACAAGCTCCTGTATCTCTGTGAGAGCACGCCCAAAGGCCCTGATATTGCCCCAGAGCACGGAGGGCAGAAGGACGTTCAACAACAGGGAGCAGATGCGACCTCTCACGCCGTCCGGCATGGGCTCCAGGCTCAACAGCAAGTCCCTCTCAGATGCCTCGTTAAGGCCCCTCATGCCCTCCCTGGTCAGGAGGAGGAAACGCCAGTCCTCTGGCACGTCAAGCCTCACTAAAGCCCTCGGCAGGTCCTTCGGCCCTTTGAACTCCGCCCTGCGGCCCGTATCAACGATCAGGCCCCCGGCCTCGAAGGCCAATGTCCCTATGCCCGAGAACTCCCCCCGGCCGATCAAGAAGGCCAGCTCCCGGACGGATTTCCCCAGCCCGTAGAGGGCGTTCAGGGCCCACGCTATGCCGAGCTTGACCTGCGTCGTTGAGCCGAGGCCCACGTGAGCTGGTATCGAGGAGCGGACTTCTATCCTGGCCCCGGGAACCCCAAGGGCCCTTACCACGTCCTCCGCCAGGGAGAGAACACGGTCCTTATCTTGACCTGAGACCTCTAGGCCCTCACACGGCCTTACCACAGCCTTGAATGAAGGCTCCCTTATGGCTGCTCCTATACTGGCGAATAGGAAGGGGCCTCCCGTGGTCCTGTAGAAGCCGAAGTGGAGCCTTGAGCCCGTGTCCACCTCAGCCATCAAGGCCCTAGAATAGCGGCTCGTCTTGGACATAGCTCTTGCCCACCCTCAGGGCCACCTCGGCCTTGGTCAGCTCGCGGGCCAGGTAAGCCACGTGCTCGGGCGTGCTGGCCAACCCCATATCGAGCACGCACCTGATTATAGAGGCCGCATCAGCCCCCCTAAGCAATATCTTGCCCTTCCGGCCCTCGTATAGGGCCGTTATGGAGCCGGAGGACCTGTCAACCGTTATCCTGAAGAAGCCCACCGGGTCAGGCTTGTAAGCTGGCTTCTCGACGGGCCCACAGCTTACCTCGGCAGCTCCCTCGAGCAGCTCAGGCCCGAACTGAACGGTCCTATCGACCTTGTCCTTCAGCACCAACAGGTCGAGCCCAAGGTCCTTGGGAGTCCTGTGCTCCCAGAGGGCCAGGGAGGCCATCTTGAGGGCCATGCTCGCCTCAGAGGTCGAACGGTAGGTCTTGGGGCTTTCCTCGGTGGTCAGGACGAGGCTGACGCCTAACTCAGCAGCGAGACAGGCCAGGAGGGCGTTAAGTCCCGGGCTGTCCGCGTCCACGAGTTCTAGAACGTTGCAGAATCCCATCATCAGGGGCCTCCCGGGTAGCTCACGGGCAACCAAGCCATAGGCCATGAGGCTCCTGAAGAAGCCGGCCTCAATCGGCGATTCTAATAAGGGATCCAATATGAGCTTCTCGGCCCCCCTCACCTCCAGCTTTTCCAACATGTGCCTCAGGGCCCTTAGCTTCTCATCAGGGCTCAGGCCAGGCGGTGCGACTAGGACGTATGCTGCCTCGGGCCTCAAGTGCCTTGTGACGGCATCTACGTTCTCGACGGATACGCTCAAGATGAGGTCGGCTCCCTGCTCGAGGGCTGTTCTGACGTGGCTCGGCACAGGGTCATCCACGGCCAACGTACCCAATTCGTCCCTCAGGGCCCTGAGAACGGTCCTGAGCTCCTCCAGGCTCGTGGAGCTGGGGTCTCTGAGGCCCACGCAGACCAAATTGGCTCCTGCCTCGGCTCTCAAACGGCACTCCTCCAGCAGGCCTTCTAAGGCCATCCCGGGCCCGTAGTAGACCTCGCTGGCCAACCTCATTGGGGGTGGCCTGATGGGCAGCTTGACCTCCCCGATTCGTATGAAGTCCTTAACGGCCCTTTCTACCTCGGCCAGCCTAATTTTCGGGTCCAAGGCCTCCCTCAGCAAGAGGTCCGCGGGCTTGTCGGGCGAGAGGCCATGAGGCCCGAGTGTCCTGAGGGCGAGGACCAAGTCCCTTATGTGCTTGGTTCCCTTTACGAACGGTATCCCGTAGAAATCGGCCAGCTCTGAGGCATCTCCGTATGTGTAGCCCGGCAGTATGACCAGGTCGTATGACTTTAGCAAGCCGGAATAGGACTTTAGGGCCTCTTTTAGCCGTCCGATGGTCATCAAGGATGCGACCTTCACGCCTAAGACGAGCACGTCAACACGGTAGCCTAGCTCGCGTTCTACACGCTCTGCCTCAGCCCTCACGGCCCTGGAGGCCAGCTGTCCCGTGATTAAGAGGAGCTTCAACCCGATAGCAACCTCCTCAGGACCTCATATAGCTCGTCCTCGCTCCTGACGACGTAGACGCCCGGCATGGCCTCTAAGGTCCTCACGTTCGCCAAGTCGAGTTCACGGCATCTGAGGACGACCTTACGCCAACAGGATATGGCCCCGTGCGGGCAGAGAGGGACACAAGCCTCGCAGCCCCGGCAGAGGGCCAGGTCTATCCGGGCCGTCCTATCCTCGAGCCTGTAAACGGCCTTCTGAGGGCAGGAGAGCTCTGGTGGGCATTCCGGACAGGCCCTGCAGGCCTCTGGGTCGACCGTGCAGGGCAGCTCGGCTTCCACGGCCTCCGAGTGATCGGATGGCAGGACCACGATGGGCGTCCCGGACTTGCCAGCCATGGAGAAGGCCTGTGTGACGAGTGTGTCCGCTATGCCGTGGGCCATCTTGGCCACGGTGTTGGCCGTCGCGGGTGCTATGGCCACGGCGTCGTAAGAACCGGTCATGACGCGGCCAGGTATCTTGCTCGTGGGCCTCAGCAGGTCCTCCACGATCAGCTCCTCGTAGTAGGAGCCTGGCGAAACGGCCCTTAGGCGGTCCAACACGCCGTAGAGCCTTGCTATCCCGTGGCCAGCCCTCGAGAGGACCGTGGTCACCTTGAGGTTCAGCTCCTCCTTCAGGCTCAAGATGGTCTCGAAGACGGCCCTCACCTTGTAGCCGGCCCCGGTTATACACCAGAGGAGCTTCTTCAGCTTCCACCACCCCTCAGGAAAGAGGCCAGCTCTCCGGGCCCTATGGTGGTGGCCTTCGGGACCTCCTCATCGAGTACGAAAATGCGGCCTGGGTAGAGACTGGCAAGCCAGGACAGGAGCTTCCTGGCGAAGTCCAATTTCATGCTCTTCACTTTCCCGGCCTTCACGTGCTCTTGAAGCCAGGGCTTTGAGAAACGCCCCACGAGGCCGCCGAAATACCAACCAGTCAATAGGATCCTATGAGCACCAAGGTGGAAGGCCATGAAGACCGCCCTATCTCCATCCGTGAAACCTCCGAAGTTGAGGACACGCCCGACAGGCCTCGTCTGACACGTCCCGAGGAGGAAGCCGTTCCTGAAGGACTTCACGTGCTCCAAAAGGGCCCTTATGTTGTCCCCGTGTGCGTGCACGACCACTAAGGAGCACGCACGATTGGCTTTCAAGATGGCATTTACGTCCCCGTCCAAATCGGTGGTTATGATATCTGGCCTCAGGCCTGCCTTAAGGAGTGCTGCCGTGGCCCCGTCTGCCGATACGAGCGTTATACAGGCCCTGTTAAGGCCTCCGAGGGCCTCCTTGACCAGCTTTAGGTGCTCTTCTAAGTTGGGGCCAGCACCGAAGACCAAGACCGTCTTGCCCTTTAGTAGCTCCCTGGCTCTTTTGAGGGCTTCCTGGATATCAAAATCAGACAGCAGGTCATCTAATATGCGGGCTGCCCTCTCGTCCTCCTCTAAGCTATAGCCGAAGGCCTCCCTGATGGCCTCGTACCAGGGCTCCCAGGACCTGTAATCCACCAAGGCCGGACCAAGTTCTTATCAGGCCCGGGGGCTTAAGGAGTACGGGCCCACATGACATCCTTGGCCAAGTTAGGCTTCTCGGACCGGACGTTTTCCGAGGTCGTGTTGGCCCTCGAAATCGACGGGCGGGTGCACGTCCAACCCCTCGGCGTCAGGCTGTCGGGCGACCTGCTCTGGGCCCGGGTCTTCAGGTCGACCAGGCTGCATGGCCTCCTGAGGACGGGCCTGAAAGGCTCCCTGAACATAACTTATGACCCGAGGGCCTTCTTAGAGCCGGTGCTCTACGGGCGCCTCACCAGCCTCGAGGTCCTAGAGGGGCCTAAAGGGCCTTACCTGCCCTCAAGCTCGGCTTCCATCTTCGTGGAGGTCTGCCGGGTCGAGGAAAGAGGCGATTTCAGCCTGGCGTGGCTCAAGCCGACTGGCCTGGTCATGAGAGGCCCGCCGAGGGCCTTTAACAGGGCCTTCTCAGCCCTCATAGAAGCCCTAATACACCTCTCCAGGGCCAGGTACTACGCCATCGAGGGCAACGCTCGGGAGGCCTCCGAGCTGGCCGAGAAGGGGCGGTCCAGCCTCGAGCCGCTGAGGCACGCCACCGAGGACCCCTCCTGGCTCGAGATGGCCTCTGAGGTACTGGCTGAGCTCGAACTCTGGTCTTCCTGGGCCAGGGAGAAGGCTAAGCTGCCCGAGAGGGGCTTCTACACGCTTGTCATGAGGTCGAGATGGCCCGAGGAGGGCTTCTACATTTATACTGGCTCCTCGGCTAGAACGGGGCTCATAAGGTGTGTCGAGGAATGCTTATCGAGAGGGAGGGCTTCAGGCCCGCTGGGAGATTTCACCGCTAGGCCAGGCGTCCGCTTTAAGGCCATTATGGCAGCTGAGGGCCCTGAGGCCTTGAGAAACCGCCTGGAGAAAGTCATTTCAGCACGGGTCAGGCCCAGGGCCTTGGCAGGCCTCCCGGAGGACATCTTGTACGTTGGCGAGGAGGAGCCTACCGAGGGCATTAAGGGAGCTTATCGTGTCTTAGGGCTCGAGCCGTTCACGATTCTCTTCCCATGACGGCTGTATGACCTCGACAGCGAACTCTGTGCCTCAGAGCACTCTGGAGTTCAGAGCTGAACCCACTCTTAAATCCGGCCTTGCTTTAGGCCTCCTCAGGAGGGGAATGAAATGGGACGTGAGGTAGCCGTAAGCGTGAGGGAGCTCGTGAAGGAATACGACGGCACCTTGGCCCTCAGGGGCGTGAGCTTCGACATCTACAAGGGCGAGGTATTCGGCTTGCTCGGCCCGAACGGTGCTGGCAAGACGACGCTGATGAACATACTGGCTGGCATCCTGCTCCCCACGAGCGGGAAGGCCGAGGTACTCGGCCATGATGTGGTCAGGGAGTCGAGGGCCGTGAGGGCCCTGGTGGGCTTCTGCCCTCAGGAGACAGTGGCCTACGAGGAGCTTAACGCCATGGAGAACATGATGTTCTACGCTGGCCTCTACGGGCTCCCCCGTTCTGAGGCAAAACGCAGGTCTAAGGAGCTGTTGGAGTTCGTAAGGCTCCTCGACGTGGCGAAGAAGCCCGTAAGGGAGTTCTCGGGCGGCATGAAGAGGCGTCTCAACCTGGCTATAGCCTTGATAAACGACCCAGAGGTGCTCCTGCTCGACGAGCCCACGACGGGCCTTGACCCGAGGGCCAGGAGGGACGCCTGGCACTACATAGAGGGCCTGAAGGCTGAGGGACGCACTATCCTGCTGGCCACGCACTACATGGAGGAAGCCGACCGCCTCTCCGACCGAGTGGCCATAATGGACTTGGGCCGCGTGATAGCTCTCGACACGCCTGAGGCCTTGAAGAAATCCGTGGGAGAGCTATCTGTCATAGAAGTCCACGTCGAGGAGGCCTCAGAGGCCCTTAAGGAGGCCTTATCGGCCCTGTCGGAGAACGGCAAGATATTATCGGGCGAAGATTACGTACGCCTCTACACACGGGACCCAGAGGCTGTGTTGCCGAAGGCTGTCGAGGCGACGCTGAGGGCTGGTGCCAAGGTCATATCGGTCAGCGTTTCAGAGCCCACGCTCGAAGATGTCTTCCTCAAGCTGACGGGCAGGAGGTTGGAATAATGGGCCTCAGGGCCATCTTGGCTATAGCCGAGAGGGACGTAAGGAGCACGGCCAAGGACAAGATGGCCTTGTTCTGGATAGTCGCCTTCCCGATATTCATGCTCACCATGTCCTTCCTGCTCTGGGCCAACCCCATGCCCCCCGTCACCGTCAAGGTCGGCATCGTCTACGAGGACACGACGGTCAATTGGGGCAACCTGACCTTCACGGCCAAGAACATAACGGACATAATGAAGGAGGTCTACGTGGAGACCGAGGAAGGGAAAGTAAAGGTCTTTAACGTGGTCGAATATGGCAATAAGACTGATGAAGCCCTCAGGGACCTGAAGGCAGGCAAGCTAGATGCGGTCGTGGTCTACTTGGACCGCTTCTCGGTTAACGCCAGCTATGGCCTATCGGCCAAGGCCGAGATATACGTGAGGGGCGGGGATGCCTACACGGAGCAGGTCACCAGGGCTGTCCTAACGCAGTTCTTTGACGAGCTATCGGACAGGATAGCTGAGGCCAGGATAGAAGTGATGGAGCAGAACTTCCCGGAGGACCAGCTGCCGCCTGGCCAGAAGCAGATGATAGTGGAGTGGATGAAGGGCTTGGCCTGGCCCGTGAACACGACCATCGAGACCGTGACGCCCGAGACCTTGATGGGGAAAGCTGGCCTGAGGGGTTGGTTCACCATAGCCATGACGGGCGTCCAGCTGCTGATGTCCGGCTTGGCCATAGGGGCCACTATGGTAGTCGAGGAGAGGGATAGGAAGACGCTCAGACGCCTCATGGCCGCCCCTATAGGGCCCTGGGATCTCTTGCTCGGCAAGACGCTCTCGGGCCTAGTGTGGCTCGGCATATCGTCTCTGGTATGCATAGGCTACGGCTTAGCCTGGGGAGCCCGGATATACTGGCACCCGTTGGAGAACCCAGCACACGCCCTCGTGCCCGTGCTGTTGCTCATGGGAGGCCTCATGATGACGGGCCTCGGCCTCCTGATATCCATGGTGGCTAAGACGTCCAAGGGAGCCTCGGGCCTCGCCACGGCCATAGGCTTCCCGCTCATGTTCCTAACGGGCATCTGGATGCCCAAGTGGATGCTCCCGAGGCCGCTGCGGGTCTTCGCCAACTGCTTCCCGCTCACCATGATTGTTGACGCCTTGAGGGCCGTCATGGTGTTTGACGCCGGTCTAGAGGCCGTACTGCCCGTCTTGCCCTGGACGATCCTCGCGACCTTGGTCTTCTACGGCCTGGGCGTGCTGGCCTACAAGGTCGTGCTGAGGAGAAGCCTCTGAAAACGAACCTATTTTCTACCTTGCCCGTCTTCTCCGCTACCCTACTTTTCCCAGGCTGAGTAAGGGCAAGTGTTAAAACGAGATAGGGCATTTATGCCCCCGGGTGGCGGGATGTCTGAGGAGAGGAAGAAGGTTACCATAAGGACCCTCATGAAGAAGAAGGAAGCCAGCGAGAAGATCGTCTGGCTGGTGGTCTACGATTATCCGACCGCTCTCTTGGCTGATGAAGCCGGCGTGGACATGGTCCTGATAGGCGATTCGCTAGGCATGAACGTCCTCGGCTACGAGACCACTCTGCCCGTCACCATGGAGGAGATGCTCCACCACACCCGGGCGGTCGTGAGGGCCGTGAAATACGCCTTCATAGTGGGCGACATGCCCTTCATGTCCTACCAGCCCAGCGTGGAAGAGGCCATAAAGAACGCTGGTGCCTTCCTGAAGACTGGCTGCGATGCCGTGAAGATAGAAGGCGGGGCCGAGGTAGCTGACCGCGTGAAGGCCATAGTCGATTTCGGCATACCCGTGATAGGCCATCTCGGCTTGACGCCGCAGAAGGTATCCATGTTGGGCGGCTACAGGCTCCAAGGTAAGACGGCCGAGGACGCCAAGAAGATAATTGAAGATGCCAAGGCCCTTGAGGAAGCAGGTGCCTTCGGCGTCCTGATAGAGAACACAACGGCCGAGGTAGCTAAGCTCGTGGCAGAGGAAACAGATCTGATAGTATTCGGCATAGGAGGAGGCCCCTACTGCCACGGCCAACTCCTACTGGCACCGGATGTGCTCGGGATAGGCAAGATAAGGCCCTGGTTCGCCAGGACCTACGTGAACTTGAGGGAGCTCATACTAAATGCCTTCAGGCGTTATTGTGAGGAGGTGAGGAAGGGCCTTTACCCGGCCGAGGAGCACACGAGGCACATGGAGAAGGAAGAATACGAGAAGCTGCTCGAGATGCTGGGCAAGAAGTAAGCTAAGTCCCGGGGACGAGGGTAAGGTCCTATCAGCGTTTGGGTAGCCCTTACTTTCACCTTCCCCATCCGGTATGATAGGCCCGTGCTAAACGTACTTAAAACGCCTAGAAGGACATCCCCTGCCGGTGGCTTGATTGGCGGGCGAGGAGGAAACGCTATCAGCTATCCCCGAGATGCTTAAGGAACGCATAGAACTGGTCGAGGGCTCTATAGAAGAAGCCCCACACCCCTTCATATACAGGATTCTCATGGAGGAGGGCACCAAGCACGTTATAGAGGAATACATCCGCAGGAGGTCCGCCATAAAGGCTAGGAAGGCGTCTGAGGAGGAAATGGCGTCCTTCTTGCAGGTCAAAAAGGTCGATAAGGGCCTGGTAAAGGAATTGGCCCGTAAATTTGAGTCCGGGGAGCTGACGGTCGTCGGGGTCGATGCTGGCGTCAACTGCCTCAACCTCGAGGTAGCTTACGTCCCGCTCTGTTGTGCTGTAGCTGCCCTCTGCACGGCCTTCGACGTGGTGGACCACATACCGAAGGCCATGACAGGCCTGGAGGCCAGACATCATAATATTTGATGGCCCCTTCCTATACAGCCAGCTCATGAGGGGGCGGAAGGGCACTTCTTACTGGTCCGAGTTCGAGAGGACGCTCGACGAGGGCGTTAAGGCCCTGGAGCTATGTGCTAAGGAGGGCATACCTATAGTGGGTTTCGTGAAGAGGCCAGAGGGCTGTAGCGTGGCCAAGAAGCTCGTCAAGGCCGGCATGTTGCCCAGGCCCATAAGGGACACTGTGGCCCTGAAGTGGATGAAGGCCGGGACCTACACGAGCCTCATGAGGTACATCAGGAGGACGGCCCAGCCGGGCAAGATGGAGGTCCCGTCCAGGATGGCCGAGGAATACCTGAACAGGGCCGTCCAGATGGGCGTGGACGAGACGGTCGTCTCCATAGAGTTCACCTACATCAACACGGGCTATTCCTTCCCCTACAAGGTTGAGATACCAGCCCCCTTCACGGACCGCCTGGAGGAGATAATGGCCCTCCTCCTCGCCCTCAGGGCCAGCAGGAGCATACCGTTCCCCATATACGTGGCCGATTCCCTGACGAAGATGACGAACGTCACGAGGGACCTGTTCATGCTCTCCCTGCGGACCCGCTTGGCCGAGGAGGTCAGGAAGGGCCGCTTGAGCGATGAGGACGTGGAGATGTTCTTGCCCAGGCACGGTGAGTCCTACGGGCTGACGGAAGAGGAAGGCCAATTTTCAGCACGCCCCGGCCCAGGGAGGTCGAAACGTAGGTAGGAGGTGGCGGGCATGCGTGAGATAGGCTATGTGATGTCCGGAGCCGATCACACCATTATTCCCTTTGCCGTAAAGGCCGGGGAGAAAGTAGAGGTCGGGGATTACGTTTTGATAAGGCATCCCTACAAGCCAGATAAGACCGTTTTGGCCAGGGTCTTGGTCGTCAGGCCCTATAACCCGGAGATGAAGGCTGGAAGGCCCGGTCCCCACGAGGCCTCGAGGGGAGGGAGGCTGAAGTACGGCAGCTGGATAGAATACAGGATAGCGTATGCCGAGCCCCTAGGCTATTACGATGAGGAAGGACGTTGGCGTTCCCTCGAGTGTCCACCTTCTACTTGGGAGCCCGTTTATGAGCCAAGCGAGGAAGAACTGAAGGAGTTCTTCAAGCCCAGGAGTGGCGATAATGCCCTATTGGTCACGATCGGGCACGTCTCCAAGCACAAGGACATACCGGTCCAAGTAGATTTGGGCGAGATAGCCAAGGGACATGTCTTCATATGCGGCATGACCCGCTCGGGCAAGAGCACCTTCGTGGTCAACCTGGCCATAAGTGCCATGAACCTCAGGCCCAGGCCGAGGATAATCATAATAGACCGGAGGGGCGAGTACAGCGTCCTGAGCGAATACGGAGCCCTGGTATTCGATTACAGGTCCTTCCTGCCGAGGCCTAGGGATATAGAACCGGGCCTCTTGGCCGATATACTGGCCGACCTCTTGGGCGTGCCGAGCGGGGACAAGACCATAAGGGACTACATAGGCGAGGTGGTGAGGAAGATAAGGAAGGACATGTCCGAGGGCGTTGATGTGGATTTCACGCCCGAGGCCCTTGAGGAGTATGTCGAGAGGCTTTCCAGGGCCAAGGAGAGCACGAAGGAGAGGCTCAGGCTCTACCTCAACAAGAGGAGGCTGAGCCGCATACTGCTCTTGGACCAGAACAGGACTTACCACGACATAATTGACGTCATAAGGGATCACCCGCTCGTCGTGGTCGACCTCTCCACGGACCCGAACGTCATATACCAACACCTAGCGGTCGCCAAGATGATAAGGCGTGTGGTCCGGTACGCCATAGAGAGGGCCAGGCGTAAGGAGCCTTTCGCAGCCATATTCGTGATAGAAGAGGCCCAGTACTTGGCCCCGGAGAAAGGCCTGAAAATTGAGGTCGGGGAGCCCGAGAAGATAGGGGCCGATAAGGCCCTCGTGGAAGGCGTTTCCCAGGCTGGCGGGTACAACGTGGGCTTCATAATAATGACGCAGAGGCCGGCTTACGTCATGAAGAGCGTGATAAGCCAGTGCAACACCATCCTTTGCTTCAGGCTGAGGAATCCGAACGACCAGGACACGATATCGCGTTACACCGAGTATGGTGGCGAGAGGCTGACGGCCTACATGCCCGGCTTGGCGGACTTCGAGGGCATATTGTGCGGAATGGCAAGCACCATACCGTTCCCGGTCATAGTGGAGACGAAGGTCATGGAGTACCCGAGGAAGGCAACCGTCACGGCCAAGGAGGCATGGGCCTACATGGATGGCGAGACGGGAGGACGGGCCGTGGAGGAAGCCATCCCGAACTCTGAGCCTGAGCTGCCGACCGTGGAAGAGCCCGTGCCAGCCGAGGCCCAGGTGCCCCGGGCAGCTGGGCAAGAGGTCCCTACTGCCACAGCCGCCGAGGTCGAAGCCAGCCCGGATGAAGCGAGGGAAACGACTTCTCCCGAGCCCGTTTCGCCCGCCTTGGTGGAGGCCGCGGAGGAGAGCAAGCCAGAGGTTCCCGAGGCCGGGGGAGAATTGAGAGAAAGCCCAGGCAAGGGAGAAGAGGCCATGCCAGCCGCTCAAGACCGCGAAGCCAGCGGGGAGGGAGAGGCCAAGAGGCGTAGGAGGGGCAAGCCTATTATTGACCTCTTCGAACCCGTCGTATAGGGTCGGGGGGTTGGGGTCGGGCCTAGAATACGAGGCAAAGAAATTAGAGGCAAGGATGTCGGAATGCGAGGAAGCGTTCGGGAAACTGAGGTCAAAAGCCGAGGAGTGCTCAAGAGCCCTAAGGGAGCTTGAATCTGGTTCCATCGGGCCTGAAGAGCTCCTTTCGAGGTTATCCGAGTTCTTAGAGGTCATATCTGAATTTGAACACGAGCTCAGCCATTTGTACTCGAGTGCAGCATCCATCTTGGCCAAGTTAAAAATGGTGGAGTAAGACGGAGGGGACAGGGATGACCTTAGTGATCGTCGATGAGGGCGTATGCTCTAGGGTGGCTGCCAAGATATCGGGCATAAAGGTCAGGATGGAGCCCGAGGCCCGTTTGCTAGAGGACCTAGATCGGGAAACCGCCCTTAGGGTCCTTTTCTTCTTTTCCGTCATAAATTACGATACGAGAGGTTTATCGGGTGTTGTGAAAGGCAGGTACGTTAGGGGGAGCAATTACCTGCTCTACCTATTGGCTGGCATGGCCGAGGAAGACCCGGGCCTCCTGGACCCGGCTAGAATAGCAGAATTGGAGCTGGGCGATTTCCTATCTTGGTTCGGCCCGTTGGAGGAAGCACGTGGCCCACGCAGGCCCACGGAGAGGGTGATGCTGTTGAGGGATGCGGCTGAGAAGCTCTTGGCCTACTACGGTGGTCGGGTCTCAGCCCTCCTAGATGCTTGCTCGGGCCGTATGGGAGGATCGGGCGGCCTGAGGGAACGCCTATCGGCCTTCAAGGCCTTTGATGACCCCCTGGCCAAGAAGACCATGGTCTTTGCCATACTGGCCAGGAAGGAAGGCCTGTGGGAACCTGTTGATCCAGAGAACATAACGGTAGGCATCGATTACCACTTGCAACGTGTGGCCCTCAGGTCCGGCATGATAAAGGTCGTGGACGAGAAGCTCTTGGAGAAGCTGAGGGCCAGGCGTTTCGTATCGGCCGAGGAACACAATGCCATAAGGTCAGCATGTCTTGATGCCTACACGATCGTGAGCCGTTGCTCGGGCCTGAGCCAGCTCGAGGTTGACCAACTCTTCTGGCACCTCGGGAGGAGCTGCTGCCTGCACGCCGAGGAACCGGCTTGCCGGGAGAAGCCCTGCTACAGGTCGAAGACCTGCTCCCTGATATCGGCCACCGATTACGAGTGTGAGGGCTATTGCCCGTTGGACGGCACCTGCGAGGCCAGCCTCGACCCAGAGAAGATCAGGCTCGTGGAGCCCAAGGTCATAACGTACTACTACTGAGCCTATTCAGGCCTGAAGGGCTTGAAGGAGCCACCACGGCTCGATATGCCCTCGGATAGCTCGTGTATCACCTTCTCCATCTTCTGCCTGGCCTCTGAGGAAGAACTGGCCATGGTTGACACGTAGACCTCTAGGTAGGTCCGGCCTTCCTCGACCTTCGGGTGCGTCTTGACGTAGACACCCGGGTGCTTGTGGGCCACCTCCTCCAGCAGGTCTGCTATATCGGCTTCCCTGACCCCATAGGCCAGGAAGTAAGCCTCGAACCTAGCCAGGCCAGCCGAGAGCTGGTCGAGCAGGGGCTCGACGTGTTCCTTGAACATGGCCTCCATCTCCCTGGGGACACCGGGCAGTGCTATTATCACCGTTCCCTCCTGCTCGACCATTATGCCAGGTGCCATTCCCACCGGGTTCCTGAGGGGCCTGGCACCTTCTGGGAGCCACGCCATCTTCTCCCTAGACGACCCGAGTTCCTCGAGGCCGTAGGCACGCTTGATCATCTTGAGGGCTTCCTCGTTCAGCTCGAGTTTTCTCCCCAGGGCCCTGGCCATGGCTTTAGCCGTCATGTCGTCTGGGGTCGGGCCGAGGCCGCCCGTTATCAATATGAGGTCTGGCTTCCTAGATAATGCCTCCCTTATGGCAGCACATATGTCCTCTAGGGAATCGCCGACTACTGTTATGCGTTTTACCGTGAGGCCCTTTGAGGAACACCTCCTGGCCATCCACTGGCCGTTTGTGTTGAAAGTTCTCCCGTCAAGCAGCTCGTTCCCCGTGTTTATTATCTCGACCGAGGCGGGCATCGGATTCCCGGGCCCTCCCGTCCTAAAAGCCTATTCCACCGATGAGCACCTGCCCACGGCCACCGTCAAAGTGCCTGCTGGCCCAACGCTCATCCTCAAGGCCAGGCCGGACATAGAGGGTATCCGGCCGTAGGGCTCTATGACGAGCCCTCTCCTCCCAGAGGCCATGGGTCTCATCACCAAAGTGCCCTGGGAGCCTGGCTTCAGGGCCTCAACCTCCCGCCCGCCTGCCGTTATGGCCTCTATCCTGACCTGTGCTGATGCCTCGTGGCAATAGAGGATCGGGCAAGAGCCCTTCCTGAGTTCTACCGGCCCTATAGCCTTCACCTCAGCTTCTATCGTGCTCGCGACGGGTGGAGCGTCATCTGGCCCACATATGACGGAGCCTTTCTTCAAGTCGTACCTGGCCATGCCCTTCAGCCTGACACCCACATCCTCACCGGGCCCTGCTTCCTCGAGCTCCTGGTCCCAGGCCCTTATGGACTCGACGGACCCCCTGGCCCCAGATGGCAGGACAAGGACCTCGGAGCCCACGCGGATCATCCCGGACCTTAAGACGCCTGTGGCAGCCCTGGCGACATCGTAATACCTGTGCACGGGCAGCCTCAACGGCCCCCTGATGGGCCTCTCGGGTACTTTCAGGTCTCTAAGGGCCTCCAAGACGGTCGGTCCGTCGTACCAACTCGTCCGGCCGGATGGCTCGACCAGATTGTCGCTCTTGAGGGCTGAGGCTGGCACATAAGAGGTCTTGAGGTCCAGGCCCAGCTCGGCCAATAGGTCCTCGAAGGCCTCCACGGCTTTTTCAAAAGCCCCTCGGCCATAGCTGGCCAAGTCCATCTTGTTCACGACCACCACGGCCTGCCTCACGCCGAAGGCCCCGCAGAAGGCTAAGTGCTCTCTCAGCCCCACCAGGGCCTCTGGCTCCAGCCCTGAGGAAGCATCCAAGACCGCTAGGACGGCATCGGCTTGCGAGACGCCCGGTATGGCGTTCTTCACGTGCCTCAGGAGGCCCGGGAGGTCCACGAACTTGGCCCTAAAGGGGCCCAGGTCAACTGGTCTCCACGTGGAGAGGTCGAGCGTGTGGCCTGACCTGCGTTCCTCAAGCCTCCTGTCCACTAAAAAGGCGTAGTAAGAGCCCGGCCTGCCAAGGCTCGAGGCCAGAGACCTCATCCTATCGACTAGCTTGTCGCTTACCTCGCCGAGGGCGTGGAGCAATCGGCCCAGGAGGGTGGATTTGCCGTGCCAGGCCTCGCCTATTAGGGTCACGTTCAGCACGGGCTTGTCCGTCATGTCTTACCACCGGCCAGGGCAGCCTTGACGTGCCTGATGGCTTCCTTAAGGGGCAGGGAGACCTGCTCCCTCGTCTCCAAGTCCCTGACCGTCAGCTTCCCTTCCTCCGCCTCCCTGGGCCCTATTATGATGGCGAGCCTGGCACCGAGCTTGTCAGCAATAGACAGCTCTTCCCTCAGCTTCCTCCTGCTCAAGCTGACCTCGGTCCTCAGGCCCGAGGACCTGAGCTGTTCTGAGGCCCGTATCGCGTAATCAAGCACTTCCTCTGAGATCGGTATCACATAGACATCGCACCTAGGCCTGGCTGGTGGGACCTTACCGGACCTCTCGAGGGCCAGCACGAGCCTGTCCACGCCGAAGGCGAAGCCCACTGCTGGCAGGCTGGGCCCTCCGAACTCCTCCACTAGCTTGTCGTAGCGGCCCCCGCCGCAGACCTGCTTCTGGGCCCCGAGGAACGGGAAGTCTATCTCGAAGACAGTGCCCGTGTAGTACTCGAGGCCCCTGACTATGCTCATGTCGACCGTGAAGCCTTCAACGCCGAACCAAGAGAGGGCCTTGAGGGCTTCCTCGAACCTAGAGAGGGCCTGGCCGACCTGGCCCGAGCGTCCTAGGAGTTTCTCTAGTGCTGGGAGGGCCTCATCGCCCGGACCGGATATGGACATGAGCTCCATCAGCTTGTCGAACACTTCCTCGGGCATCTTGTAGGTCTGGCCAGGTCCGTATTCCACGCCGTAGTAGGCCCACCTGAGCTTCGTCAGCACGACTAACTCCTCGGCCTTCTTATCGAGAACATCGCATATCTCGTCAAAGGAACCTTCCTCATATAGCTCCTTCAGCCTGTAGACCCTGGGGTCAGGCTCCAGGAGGCCCTCGTAGGCCTTAGGTATGAGGCTCTCGCCAGCATCCATTTTCAAGAGCTCTTCTTCCTTTAACCTCCTTATCTCATCGCAACGCCTTATCAGGTCAGATAGCTTGTCTGGCCCGAGCGGCCTGCCAGAGTTGGCCTCGGACAGCTTTTCCCTGTACATGCGTAGCTTATCAAGCGAGCTGGTCAGCACATCCAGGGGGCCTATTATGCGGTTCACAGCTTCCTCCGGCACGCCCTCCTGGGTCAGGAAGGCCCTTATCACGGCCATATCGCCTATCCTGAGCACGTAGCCCTCTAGGCCTAGCTCCTCTAAGACCCTGGTAGCCAGCCTTATGACCTCGGCATCTGCCTCCGGGTAAGGCGATCCTATCAGCTCCACGCCCGCCTGCCAGAACTCGCGGTAGCGGCCGGCCTGAGGCTCGTCGTAACGGTAGCAGGGGCCTATGTAGTATATCTTCAGGGGCTTCTTGGACAAGTCCAGCTTGCCCGTGGCCACCATACGGGCTATGGGGGCCGTTACCTCGGGCCTGAGGGCCATCTCGCCTTCGTCCGTGGAGAAGACGAACATGCGGCTCCTTATCTCCTCGCCCGACCTAAGGGCGAACAGGTCAAATCGCTCAAAGATGGGCGTTCTGACCTCCTGATAGCCGTAGAGCTCCAAGACACGCCTTATCTTGTTCTCGACGTAGGAGAACTTGGCCATTTCCTCCGGAGGGAAGTCCCTGAGCCCCCTGGGTAACCTCAAGATGGATTTCTCCAAGCCCATTCCACCTCCTTGGATAAGCTAAAGTGGCCTAGCGGGCCACCGGCAGGGAGGGCCTCACGGGTGAAGGAAATCGCCCCTTCGCACCTTCCTCCCCAGGGGCATGGCCTAAGCCATTTTATTTAAGCCTATCGGGCTAAGCCAGCCCTCCGACCGCTTCTTCAACAGCCGATACCAATTGGCCGTTCAGCAGGAGGCCTGCGATGCGTTCTACATCGTGGCCCGTGGGCCTGTCGTCCTTAAGGGGCCTTAAGCCCTGGGAAGAGAGGAAATCGTAAGCTGCCCTGGTCCCCCGCCCAGCTTTCTCAGGCCCCCTGAGCCAGAGGGCCTGGAAGGCACATAGGAATTCCACGGCCAACACCCGGGCCGTGTTCTCCAAGACCTGACGGGCCTTCAGGGCAGCGGCCATGCTCATGCTCACGACGTCCTCGAAGTTAGCACCCGTCGGTATGTTCTGGACGCTGGTGGGGCAGCAGAGGGACCTGTTTTCGGCCGCAAGAGCAGCTGCCGTATATTGTGCCAACATGAGGCCGCTCTGGAGGCCTATCTTCCCGCCCGGCGGCACGAGGAAATCGGGCAGGAGCTCGTTCTCGCGTCCCATGAGCAGGAAGCAGGTCCTACGCTCGGATATGTTCCCGAAGGTGCAGAGCCCTATGGCTAGGACATCCGACGCCAGGGCTATGGGCTGGGCGTGGAAGTTGCCGCCCGTCCGGCAGGAGGGCTCTTCATCGAATATGAGCGGGTTGTCATCGGCCGAGTTCAGCTCTACCTCTACGAGGGACCTGGCGAACTGAATGGCCTCCCTGGCCGCACCGTGGACTTGGGGAGCACATCTCACGCAGTAAGGGTCCTGAGCCCTCCTGAGGCCCGGGTGCTCTATCAGCTCGCTGCCCTCCACCAACTTCCTCACGTTCTCGGCACACTCCGCCTGCCCCCTGAAGGACCTGAGGGACAGGTAGCCCGGGTCGAAGGGTGCCATCCGTCCTCCCACAGCCTCCAGGGACATGACTAAGGCCGCATCTGCTGCCTTCGCCAGGAGAACCGCGTCGTGGACCGTCAGGGCCAAGACGGCCGTGCTGAAGGAGGTGCCGTTCACTAGTGCCAGCCCTTCCTTGTAGCTGAGCTTGAGGGGCCCGAGGCCGAGTTCCCTGAGGGCTTCATCTGCCCTCCTGACCTCGCCCTTCAGCTCCATGAGACCGTAAGGGCTGCCGATGACGGCCAAGGCCATGTGTGCTAACGGCACGAGGTCCCCGCTCGCACCTACCGAGCCCCTTGATGGCACGACGGGATGTGCCCTAGTGTTCAACATGACTACTAGGCGTTCTAAGACCTCGGGCCTGATGCCAGAATGACCTTTCGCGAGCGTGTTAGCCCTGAGGAGCATGGCGGCCCTGACCACATCTGGCGGGAAGGGCATGCCGACGCCGGTGGCATGGGATTTCACCATGTTCTCTTGGAGGTCCTCGGCCTCCTCAGGCCCTAAGAGGACGTGGCTGAGGGGGCCGAGACCTGTGTTTACGCCATAGCACCTGAGGCCCTCTTCCACGAGCTTCTCGAGCACCTCCCTATTGGCCCTCACCCTGGCCAAGACTTCCCGAGGCACTTCAACAGGCACGTCCTGCCTGGCGACGGCCACCAGGCCCTCTAAGGTCAGGCTATGCCCATCTATGACTACTTTCTCCACCATACGACCAGATGTCAGAGGCCCGGCTTAAATCGGTATCGGGGACCTTGAGACAGGTATGCCAGGAAGCCTTTTAGGCCCGGGGGAACGGTCTGCCCGGGTCTCGAACTTGGCGGTAGAGAGACCACCCGTGTCGGAGAGCCTCAAGGTCCTAGATCACTTCACGCTCTTCAAGTCCAAGAAGTGGTGGGCAGCTGTCGTGCTCCTAGAATCGTTTGGGAGGCGTCAGATAGGCCTCTACCTCTGGGTCAGGAAGGGCGATTCCTGGCGTAGGAAGCACAAGTTCGTCATACAGGACGAGGCCAGCTGGGAAGCCATAAAGGAGGCCGTGGAACGCTTCTTGCCCAGGCTGACGGAGCCCTAAGACCTGCGGTCCTTAAATCGGCCAGCCTAAAGCCAACTCTAGGAGGCTATGGAGAGGTACCGGTTCTTCGCCACCACCATAAGGGGCCTTGAGGACGTATGTGCCCGGGAGGTCAAGTCCATACTAGGCCTGCCCAAGCTGCCCGAGCTGGGCTGGGGCCGGATTTTCTTTGAGGGCCCTCTGGAGGCCGTCTACGAGCTGAACCTCTGGGCCAGGACCATGCATAAGCTCTTCCTGCTCCTCTACAGGGGCCGTTTTGAAAGCCTTGAGGACATCTACAGAGCCGCCAGGGGCCTAGATTACACGAACATCATAAGGCCTGAGCAGAGCTTCGCCATAAGGGCTGAGCGTGTGGGCAAGCACGACTTCACGAGCATAGATGTGGCCTCCACAGTCGGGCAAGCCGTCATAGACAGCTACATGGCCTCCAAGGGCGTTAGGCTGAAGGTCAACCTGGACAAGCCGGACGTCGAGATATACGCCTTCGTGAGGGACGACGAGTTCCTCCTCGGCCTCAACACGACAGGCCCATCGCTCCACAAGAGGGGCTACAGGGTCTTCAAGCACCCGGCCGCCCTCAGGACGAGCGTGGCAGCAGCCATGCTCTACCTGTCCGGCTGGAACGGGCGTGGCGTCCTGTTGGACCCGATGTGTGGTGGCGGGACCATACCGGTCGAGGGAGCCCTGATGACCCGCAGGATACCGCCCGGCTCCTTCAGAGGCCTGGAATTCGCCTTCCTGAAGTTGGCCCTCTTCGACCCGGGGGATTTCTCGGCCCGCAGGGAGGAAGCCCTGGCCAGGTCCAACCGTGATGTCTTTCACGTGATAGGGATGGACAAGTTCACGGCCTACATAGAAGGAGCCATAAGGAACGCACGCTCGGCCGGTGTTGACGATACCATAAGGTTCTTGGTCGGCGACGCCACCAGGCTAACCGATTACCTGGCTGAAGAACCCACGCACGTGGTCGTGAACCCTCCATACGGCGTGAGGATGAAGCTGAGGGGTCTCAGGAAGCTCTACAGGGCCTTCCTGGCCTCCCTGTCGGAGGCCACGGGCTCCTGTAGGCTCGTGGTGATAACGTCCGCTAGAGGGACGTTCAGGAGGGCCGCCGAGGCCGTCGGGGTCGACGTCTTAGAGGAGAAGAAGATAATGCATGGGGAACTCGTGGCTTCCATATTCTTGTGCCAGGTCGGGGAAGGCCAAGGGTAATAAGAGGCCACTGTAGGCACCTATCTAGCATGTGGCCGTCCGACTTGCTCTGGCTCACGGGCTTCGTCCTGGTCTTCCTGGGCATATTGGTCGTGGTCTTGGCCTTCCTCAAGGCCTCCTCGTCCTACCTGGCGGGCCAGGGAGGGGCATCCGGCCTAATCCTCATAGGCCCGATACCCATAGTCCTCGCCGGGAGGACCACGAAGTTGGTCATGGCCGTTTTCCTGGCCTTCATGGCCTTCTTCTTCGTCACTACGATCCTGCTACTCCTCGGGGTGATCCAGCCGTGAAAGCGGCATGCGAGATATGTGGCGAGAGGCCAGCTGCCTTCGTCTGTTCCATCTGCGGCCGTAAGGTATGTGCCAACTGCTTTGACATGGCTACCTGGACCTGTTCTTCCTGCCGTCAGAAGCTCAACCCGCCCGTCTTGTTGCCCCGTCAGATGGGCCTTCCTTCCGGCTGGTTGGTACTGGGCATAACGCTCCTCCTAACAGGGTTCCTCCTGGTGGCTTTAGGTGTGCTCTTATCGGGCCAGGCGAGAGGCTTCCTGTTCGTTTTCCCGTTCTTCATCTTCGCGAACTCGGCCATGCCATCTTACGTCTTCCTGGCCCTGCTGGTCCTCTTCGTGGCCTTCACCCTAGCTGTCTTCCTGGCCTTTCTCAAGTGGTTTGCCCCAGGGACCTCAGGAACCTGAGGGAGGCCTCGCGGTAGGACCTCGGGTCCATTATCTTCACGGCCAGGTTATCTACGTCTATTATGAGGACCCAATCGAGCCTGGCCGATCTTATCTCGTCTAGGCTGACGGGCGGGTTATGGTAGTAGTAATCGCATAGCTCTTTTATCTCGAGGAGGTCTTCCTCGCTCCTATCATCGCCCGGGACAAGGAAGGGAGCTGGCACGAGGGCCACGTAATGGGGCGGGAGGGCTAGGGCAAAGCCATCCGAGAGGCTGCCGTACCGGGCTATCTTGCTCGCTATCCTGGCCTTACAATAACACATGGGATCGAGAGCATGCTCCGGCGGGACAAAGCCCGTCTCTATCTCGACCACCAGGCCCCTCCCGTCCAACTCGGCATAGACATCGCAAACGAGTCCGCCTATCTCGTGTTCTACGTCAACCGAGTAACCCATGGCTAACAGTTCCTTAGCACAGACGAGTTCCATGACCGAGTGGTTTATCTTCACTTTTCCCTCTGCCTTCAGCCAAATCAATTTGTCCTTCAGGGCCTCTAATTCAGCCTTAAGCTCCGGGGGAAGGTCTTGAGAAAGCCTCAGGAAGGCATCTTCTATATCTCTCACGAACTTCCTCAGCTTAGGAGGTAGGCTTACTAACTCAACTTCCGCGGACCCACCGCTTTTATTTAAATAATGGTCCTGCCCGGCCATTCCCCCACCCATGTTCAAGCGAGCTTAGACGTTGGGGTTTTAGAAATTGAGCGTTGAAAATTTTCGTGCCCTGACTACAGAATCTTGTAAACACATCGGTCCACAAGTCTTAACAGAGGTGCTGAGTAAGGGCCCAGAGGCCAGTTCTGAGGGCATGTCGGAGGAGAAGGTCAGACGCCTCGCACGCCTCAGGGAGATACTGGTCAGGCGTGTTGAAGAACTGGAGGCCGAGCTATCGGGCCTTAAAGAAGTCCTGTCCTTCATTGACGAGCTCCTGAAAGAACTCAGCTTCAGGAGGCCTCCTCTCCCGGGCGAGGGCGAGGAAATAGGCCCTGGGCCTGAGGCTGCCGAGGCCCCCAGGCCAGTCGAGGAGAACGTCATACCTCTCACGACGGTCGAGGGCGAGCTGTTGGCCAACATGTACGTGGGGCCGGATTACGTACGTATAGTACCGGCCGAGGACAAGAAGTTCCATGC
>NJEJ01000069.1 GCA_002255025.1 Candidatus Bathyarchaeota archaeon ex4484_135
TGAGCGGGAACGAGATATGGCTCTGTGCTTCCTGCTTCAGGTGCGTGGACAGGTGCCCGAGGGACGTGGGCTTCACGAACCTCAGCATAGCCATAAGGAACTTGGCGGCTCGGGAGGGCAACATACCGGAGGCCCTGAGGGCCGTGGGGTCGACCATAATGGAGGTGGGCCTGGCCTACAGGATACCGGCCTCGAGGCTGAAGATGAGGGATAAATACGGCTTGCCCTCCCTCCCGAGCACGAACGCTGAGCAAGTGAGGTCCCTGCTCCAGGGCATAGGCTTCCACGAGCTCTTGGCCAAGAAGAGGGGTGGGAAGTGATGGCCAAGTACCTGCTCTACTTAGGCTGCCTGATACCCTACAGGGAACTCGGGTATGAGATATCCGCCCGCAGGGTCCTGCCCGAGCTGAGCGTGGAGTTGGCCGAGATGCCTGACTTCAACTGCTGTGGCTTCCCAATAGAGAGCATAAGCCACGAGGCCATGCTGCTCCTGGCGGCCAGGAACTTGGCCATAGCCGAGCAGGAGGGCACTGACATAATGACCTTGTGCAACGGCTGCTTCTCGACTCTGTTCCACGCCAAGCACGAGCTAGAGGAAAGGCCCGGCCTAAAGGAATGGGTGAACGAGAAGCTGGCCGAGCTGGACTTGGAGTTCAAGGGCAGCGTGGAAGTCAAGCATGTGGTTCACGTCCTGTTGGAGGACGTAGGGCTCGACAAGATAAGGTCCAAGGTCTCAAGGCCCTTAGAAGGGCTAGTGGTGGCCCAGCACACGGGCTGCCACCTCGTGAGGCCCAAGGACCTCATGAAGCTAGATGACCCGGACAACCCGAAGGTGCTGAAGGACCTCATAAGGGCCACCGGGGCCAAGTGCGTGGATTACCCGGACGAAGGGCAGTGCTGCGGGGGACCGATAGTGGGCATAGATTCCAAGCAGGCCCTCGGCCTGGTGGCGGACAAGCTGGGCCGCATAGCCGAGACCGAGGCCAAGGCCCTGGTGACGGTCTGCCCAGATTGCCACTTCATGTATGACTTCAACCAGCCCATGGCCGAGAGGCAGGTCGGGCGCAAGTTCGGCATACCGGTCCTGTACTACACGCAGCTCCTCGGCCTGGCCATGGGCATAAAGCCCGACGAGCTCGGCCTGGGCATGCTGAGGGTCAAGGCGGACAAGCTCCTAGAGCAGCTGGACCTGGGGAAGTAACAGCACGGTCGCTGGGCCTCGGGCCCGGGAAATAAGGCGATACGGTTGTCCTCCTCGGTTAACACATCCACCGTAAGACTTATACTCCTCATCTCCTCGTGTAAGAAGGGAACTCCGTGCTCGCACTTACGTCCCGTAAGTGCCTCACGGCCATCCTGACGCTGTTGATCGTGGTGTCTTACTCGCTCATCATGGCTCAGCCGGCCGGGGGAACTCCAGAGGCCAGGGGGCCTCCTCTTAATGAGATAACCTGGACCGTCCTGAACGATTGGGATGATGCCCTCCGCCGGGTCGTAAGGGGAGAACTCGACGTGCTCATGTGGAGCAAGCCCATGGGGGCCTACAGGCAGCTAAGCGATGAGGAGCTTGCGAAGTTGGTGTTCGTGAAGTGTGTTTCCGCCGTGTGGTTCCTAGAGTTCAACTCAGCTGGCTCCATCGAGCCCAACCCACATCCCAAGAGCCTTCACATCCGGCCAACGGCTCCTTCTGGCCCATCTACGAGGAATACGGCCTGACAGTTGGGGGAGACCCGGCCAAATCGGCCGATATGGTCAAGCAGGCCCTCCTGGACGTGCTGGCAACTTGGGAATCCATGGGGGCCCCTTACGACCTGAGGGGCGGCCTTCTCAAGGACGTTAGGGGCGGTGGCGATTGGCTCGAGTTCTACGACGGCACCGATTGGAAGCCCGTGGAACTCAACTTCTTCATAAGGACCGAGGACGAGAGACTGGATGAAGGCCGCTACATAGCCGACCTGATAGAGGCCTACTGGAAGATAAAGGTCAAAAGGCTCGAGTATGACAGGGCCGTGTGCATACCCATCGTCTATGGCACCGACCCACTAGCCTACCAGTGGGACCTCTACACGGCTGGCTGGGTGAGCAGTACCCATCGTCTATGGCACCGACCCACTAGCCTACCAGTGGGACCTCTACACGGCTGGCTGGGTGAGCAGTTGGGTTCACCACGATGTAGAGCTTCGCACTATTATACTCTACACGGCTGGCCGGGTGAGCAGCCCCAAGGGCGATTGGGCCTACCCAGATGAGGACCTAGTGTGGTATTACTGGCTCTGCCCGCTCCTCGGCTTCCCATACGGCGTCCTCGACGAGAGTTTACACGACGGGCCTCAGGCTCTACTCAGGTGCCTATGGAACGGCCGACGAATACTGGGAGCTCTGCAGGCAGCTCTGCCGCTACGGCATTTACGAGGCCCACAGGATAGCCATCGCCGAGGTATGGGGATACTTCCCGGTCAACAAGGACAGGGTCCACGACATAGCCTGCGGCCGTATGACGGGCCTATGGAGCCCCTGGTCCTTCAGGACGGCCGAGACGCCCGACGGCATCCTGAGGGTAGCTGGCTACTCGCCAGCTGATGTCTTGTTCACGAGCGTCTGGAACCCAGTCGGGGGCTTCAGATGTGATTACTCGGCCCGGATATGGCAGGACATACACGACTACGGGGCCATGACGGACCCGTGGACGGGCCTGTACCTGCCCGCCAGGGCCACCTGGAAGGTCGAGAAGAACTGCTACTTCGACAGGGCGAGCATGACCTGGGCGGGCAGGATAGACGTGCCCCCGGACGCCATCTTCTACAACCACACGGCTCACGCATGGCAGACGGTCGGCCCCGGCCGGAAGGCCTGTGTGAGGGTGGTGGTCAACTACAGGTTCGGCAACTGGCACCACGGCATACCCATGGACATAAGTGACGTGCTGGCCACCATAGGCTTCTACTGGGAATGGGCCTACAAAGACCCAGGGGAAGGCCGGGACCACTACTACCACCGATTCTATAGCCCGTGGATAGAAAAGCAGTATCGGGCCAAGCTCGAGCTCCTGAAGGGCATAAGGATACTGAACGATACGGCCCTCGAGTTCTACGGCGATTACCTCTTCCCGCCCGATGACGACGTGACGGCTGCCTTCTACATCTGCCTTCTACATCTGGTGCCTGCCACTGTGCCCTGGGAGGTCAGGACGGTCATGGAGTACTGTGTCGTGAACGGCGGGCCCTTAACTGGCAGGTCATACGACTGGAGCGGGGACCTGGTTTACTGTAAAGACGGATGGATAAACATGATAGATCCAGAGCATGTCCCCGACTTCCTCGCGGCAGCCGAGCATATAGATGAGGACGAGCTCGAGTACTGGTTCAAGCCAAGATACGTCATACTGGCCGGGACACCTTATGCTGATTACACGCCCCCTGATGAAGGATGTCACGAGAGGTGGAGGAGCCTCATCAACTGGATAAATACCTACCATCACATCTGCGTGAGCAACGGTCCTTACTGGCTTGAGAGCTGGGACCCTGAAGAACAATGCCTTGTCCTGAAGGCCTTCAGGGACCCGACCTACCCGTTCACGCCCGACTACTGGCTCGATCTCCTGCCTAAAGAATGCTTAGTGAACCCGATGCCCTCTGTTAAGCAGCCAGGAGCCCAGATAATGAGGCCGAGTTGGTGGGCGAGCAGCACGGCCATCGTGTTGGCCTTGCTCTTCTTCACCGGCCTGTTCTACATGTTCTCCAGGTGGCGTGGTTCTCGCACCAGTTGATGTCTGTCATAAATGGAGGGCCTGAGGCTCCCATCTTAGCTCGGCTTGACGCAGGAAAATACAAGCTAACGAGTTCGTGGGCCAGAAGCCTCCTATGCCCAATTGGCGGTGGTCCCCCGGGCCGGATTTGAACCAGCGACCATCCGGTGCCTGCGGCCCCAAGGGCCTGTCAGCCTGGCGAGCTGACACGGACGCCCTCGGGGCGTCCGCTACAGCCGGACGCTCTACCAGGCTGAGCTACCGGGGGACTCCTTGCTTCCCTCAGTAGAGGGGGTTATAAGCCTCTCGCCTTCCCGAAAGCTTCTGAAAGGCCTTCTCGAGTGAGCCTTAAGGTTCTTCCCGTGCCGCACTGGAGGACCCGCCCCGGGAGAGCTTCTATGAGCCCTCTCTTGGCCAGGGCACCTGTGCAGTGGCAGGGGCAGACCACCTTCACGTCTATGTCGGCGAGAAAGAAGCCTAGCTCACGCCCCTCAGCATAAGATGATATGTGGAACCCTCCCATAAGCCCATAGATGCTCTTACCGAGGGCTTCAAGGGTCCTCCTGACCATGTTGGCTGGCCCTGGGTGAGAGCAACCGGTCAAGAGCATGAGGCCCAGGCCTGATATGTCGGCCACGAGGGCATGCTCGCCCCCCATATCGCCGGTGGAGTAGAAGCCCGGGAGGACCTCCCGAGGGCTCGGCACCTCCACCAGCTTGGCCCCGAGCTTCCTGAGCGTCCTGGACATAAGCGGGCCCGGTCTCCTCGGCACGAAGACTTCTATTTCACGTCCCACGTGCTCGAGGAGCTCCGGGAGCGAGCCGCAGTGGTCCCCGTGCCAGTGGGATATGAATATGGCATCTAGGTCGGCTAGGTCTATGCCCAGGGCCCTTGCGTTGTAGAAGAGCTTCCCCGGCGTCCCGCCCGTGTCCATGAGTATCTTGCGACCGTCGTCGGCCCCCAGGTGTATCGAGAGGCCCCAATCCGGCTTTAAGCCGGGCAGGAAGGGCTCGTTGTCCAATAGGACAGTTATGGTCAGCTGGTTGAACTCCATCGCACGACAAGTGGAGGGAGTTCAGTATAACTTTTAGCTAGATATATCTGCCGTTGCCATCTGCCTCACGACTGGCCTTTAAGGGGACCATGGCGGCCTCTCCTCCCGGGACCGAGATGACGCTCGAGCTGAAGGTATTCACCATGGGTAAATGCCCTAGGTGCCCGCTCGCCAAGGAGGTAGCCCGTAGGGTAGCTAAGAAATACGGCCTAAAGCTCGTGGAAGTGAGGCTCGACACGCCGGACGGGGAGATCGAAGGGCTCATGTACAACATCGTCAGCACGCCCAGCATCGCCTTGGGCGATGAGGTGCTCGTCAGGGGCGATGTGCTGCCCGAGGAGGTCCTGGAGCGTGAGGTCCTGAGGAGGCTGAAGGCCGTTGAGGCTTGAGCTCAAGGGCTTCATAGACCTCAGCTTGACCGATTGGGACGGCAAGGCCACGTGCGTGGTCTTCACGCCCGGCTGCCCCTTCAGGTGCCCTTACTGCTACAACAGGGACCTCGTGCTGGAGCCCGACAAGCTGGCCAGCTTGCCGCTCGAGAAGGTCCTGTCCTTCTTGAGGGAGAACGGCTGGGGCCTGGACGGCGTGGTCATAACGGGCGGCGAGCCCACCATCTGGCCCGACCTGCCCGAGCTGTGCTCGGCCTTCAAGGAAGAAGGCCTCCTCGTGAAGCTCGACACCAACGGCACGAACCCGGAGATGCTTGAGGAGCTCGTCTCCTCGGGCCTCGTGGACTACGTAGCCATGGACGTGAAGGCCCCCCTGACGCCCGAGAAGTACTCCCTGGCCTGTGGGGTCAGGGCAGAGCCCTTCCTGCCCAGGATAAGGCGGTCCATAGAGATCCTCGTGTCCTCGGACGTGGATTACGAGTTCAGGACGACCGTCGTGCCCACCATACATGTCCCGGGCGACGTGAAGGCTATCTGCGAGGCCATAAGGGGGTGCCGGAGGTACGTGGTACAGGCCTTCAAGCCCCTCGGGCCCACCATAGATCCCAGGTTCACGAACATGAAGGCCTTCTCAGAGGCCGAGCTGAAGGCCTTCTTCAAAGAAGCCGTCGAGGTCTTGGGGCCAGATAGGGTCCTCTTAAGGCCTTAGATGAGCTCCTCACGCTTCAGCAGCTCGTAGGCCTCGCTCCCGCACGTCGTGACGACGGATATGGCTTCTGCCATCTTCCTCATGGCCTCGTCCAGCAGGCCCGAGTGGGCGAGGCTCGATACCTCAGATAGCATGGCGTTCACATCCCCGAACTCCTGACGGCCTGTGGTGTTCTGGGCTATCCTCACCTCGGTCATGAGGGCGTCCAAGAAGTGCTTGAACATCCTCCTGGCACCAGATAGCTCGGCTCCCTCGAGGCCCCTGAGGCCGTCGAGCATCTTGGAGGCCATTATAAGGAAGGACTTGACACGCTCCGAGTGTTGGAACAGCACAAGGGCATCACGTACCTCCCTCGGTGCCAAGCTTGACACCACGTGAACTCTGCCTCGGCATGTTAAAAGGCTGAGCGAGGCCAGGCCGTTGGCCATGCTGAAGCCTTTTACGAGTCAACGTGAGTTTCCGGGTGGAGACTAAGTCATGGCGAGGGCTGGGAAGGAAGCCCGGGAGAAGTTGAAGAACATAATAGAAGCCTGTAAGGATGTTGAGGCAGGCAAGATCGATCCCTTCTCCATACCGGTTGAACACCTCATAGAGGCCATAAGGGCCCTCTTCCCGCTCTGGGATAAACCTGAGGATTTAATACTCGATGCAGAAGCCCTAGAGGCCATATCTGGCGTCATAAGGGCACAGAGCGAGTGGGTCAAAGACCGTTCGACACGGTTGTACAGGGATCCCTTCCTTATAGAGGAGAAGCTGGGCCAAATGGATCCCGAGGAGCTGGCCAACATATTCCTGAGGGCCTGGCACCCGGTAGTAGAGTTGGAGCAGCTTACAACCCTCGGCCTAGAAATGGCCCTTAAGTACTGGTCAGAGCTACCGGGCAAGGCTGAGGGTCCTCCTGAGGCTCGCCTTAGCCCTATCGAGCCGGTGGAGGTCGCAGGCCCAGGTCTTGTGCCCGAGGAGGAAATACAGGAAGCTCTAGAAGCCCTCTGGCTCGAGCTGAAAGAGGCTGCCAGAGGAGGATGGGCCCGCTACTGGGACTTCATAACGGCCGGTACATATGCCGAAACGGCCAAGAGGGCCTACTTGACCAGCTTCCTCATAACGTATGGCTACGCCAGCTTGGGAGTGGACCCGCTAGAGGGCGAGCTGGTCCTGAAGCCTAGGAGGAGGCCCAGGAGGAAGTCTAAGGAGAAAATCACCTCGCTTGTTATACCGTTGGCTTACGAGGAGTGGTTAAGCCATGTCGGCCAAGAGGGGTAAGGCCTACTACGCCAGGAAGGTCAAGAAAGCCGTCCACCTTCTGTTCTTCAGGCACCGGTACAAGCCCGGCGTCAAGGGCTCAGAGCTGAAGAAGGCCATAGGTCCGGACTATTTGAAGGTCCTCAAAGTGCTTGACGGCCTCCTGAGGCCGTTAGACCTTCAGGTAAAACAGGTCTTCGAAGTCCCCGCGGAGGGGCTGAGGCTTGGAGCTCGTGAGGGTCCTGAGGAGCCCAGCAGGTCACCGGACGAGGCCCGTTATTATGTGGTCCTCAGGGGTACCCTTGAGCCGACCGAGCTGAAGTACTGCGGCTGGAGGATAGACGATATAGCAGCCCTCGCCCTCTCCATAGCGGTCATACTGGCCAGGGGCGGCAAGGCCCCGAGGGCGTGGAAAAGTTCCTGGCCGAGAAGCTCCCGAGCTGGAGGGTGAAGATGGGTCTTGACAGGTTCATAAGGTCTGGCTACCTGGGCGAGGACGAACAGGGCGTTTTGTACCTAGATTGGCGTACG
>NJEJ01000070.1 GCA_002255025.1 Candidatus Bathyarchaeota archaeon ex4484_135
GGTCAGGTGCCTGGGCTGAGTACGAGGTCGAGAAAGCCTTCAACATGACGGTCTACGGTCACGAGGTGGGGCGTGGTGATAAGCTCAGGTACAGGCTCGTGGGCACCGAGTTAGGCAATATGACCACGTGGTGGGGCGAGCTGGTAGCCCATGTAGAGGTCCCGTTGTGTGATGTATGGCTTAACGGAGAGAAGATAGCTAGTAACATTCCACCTGAGCCCTTCAACATCACGTTTCCCGGTCCAACAGGCCCCTTCTGGCCAGCAAGCAAAGCCTTCTGGCGTGATTGCAAGCACTGGTTTAACTCCTCCGAGAACTGGGCTGGCCTGGTCATCCAAGAATACAGATTTGATGCAAGTGAAGATGCCGTTACTATCGTCTTAAATGGCAAAGGCATCTATATGCCCTTGTTCTTCGTGCTCGTGGACGAGCTTAGATTGGAGATGATCATCGATAAGGACACAGGGGTCGTGAGGTCTTTCAGCTTCTTCGTGGCCGTGAGCGTAGCAGGGCCCGGCATCACTCAAGGAAGCCGTTCTAGCATAACCCTGAAGCTGGTCAGCACGAAGGTGGCCGGTGCCCTGCCTGAGGCTTCTGAAAGCTGGTTAGACAAGCTGCTCGGCTTCCTGTTGTCCTTCCTGAGGGATTATCAACCGTGGCTTCTCCTAGCCTCGTTGGTGATGGCCGTGGCAGCTCTAGTCTTGGCCGTGAGGTCTGTTGCCAAGCTGAGGCGTGGCTTAGACAGGCTCATCAGCGAGGTAGAAGAGGCCATAGCAAGACAGGCCGGCCCCTGACCGTCATCTAGCCCCTGAATGGCCGAGGAGCAGAAGCCAGAGCCCTTATTATGCTTGACCAACGATGGTGTGGCGGTGCCTGGCTTGGATGACGATGGTGCGGAGGCCACCAGGCGTAAGGGATGTCTGGCATCTTACAGCCCCTTCTTCGGAGTAGGGACTTTTGCCTTCCTAGAGCTGCCGGAGGCCTGGGACCTGAGGGTCGGCCCTGAGCCTCCGGAGTGCGACCTGCTCGGGAATTGGAACCCGACAGGCGAATTCAGGTGGGTCGTCAAGGGCAAGCTGAAGGTATTCTTGGTCAACGAGGATGGGAGGCGTATATACCTGTTGTCCGTGGAGGCCAGGGACTTCAGGAGGGCCTCTGATGCCGAGGAAACCCTCAGGAAGAAAATGGAAAAGCTGAGGAAAGACAAGGCTTCTGAAGTGCTTGAAGAGGGAACGGTGAGCATCTCGGGCCATGATGCATCTTACCTAGTCCTCGCCAGGCACAAAAAGAAGCTATTTGGGCGTGAGGAGACGAGGTACATGGTGATTGTTGGTTTCTTCTGCGATAAGACCGGTAGAATGCTCTGGGTGGAGGTCACAGGAGGTCCCTACCTCGTGGAGGACGTGGCCGACCTCGTGTCCATCATCTCCTCCCTCTCCTGCCATGAGTGAGCTCCTCAGGCCCATAGATAGCCTTAGCTGTTGCCTCCAAGAGCTTGAAAATCGCTCTTATAGTAGATTCCCTCTTACGACATGCTATCAGGATGTGCGGTTCTCTCCGGGATATCGAGAACCTCTCGAGACAGCTCCTCAGGGCTGTTAAGTGCTCGAGAACCTCGCCCGACAAGAACTTAAAGGCCTTATCTGGCCTATCTGATTTAATGTTCATGTACCTACCGAGGCCCCCGACTTTTACCGGCTTAAACAACTCTTTTTTGACGGTTATCTCTTTCTCTAACCTAGCTTCCTTCCCGAAGACCTCTAGTTGGAAATCTGGCTTCTTGACTAGGTTGGCCTTCACTATCACCAAATCCCTCCGGCCAGCTGCGTAAGCTGCCAAGAGGTAAAGCGGCATTTCCCTGGCCAAGAGGACCAGAGATACTTCTACTTTCGATAATGGGCCAGAAGGAAGCCTGAAGGCCGCTTTGAAGCCCGATGAGCCAAAGCTCTTGAAGCTGATACGTCTCGAATAACGCTTGAGCACGTCTCTCAGTTCTCTCCAGAAGGAACGCTGAATTCTCCTATTCCAGATAGAACCTACGGTATAGAGAGCTATTAAGGAGACCGTCAGTCCCAATATGGCCGCCATTTCCCAGCTCAACTGCATGGCTTTTCCACGTGCCTTCCCGTAAGTCTTAAATTTTCGGTTACTTCACGACCAAGCCGGAGGGTAGACAATATGGCGGAAGTCTACCCGCTATACTTCGTTCTTGCTGGCGTGATAGTGTACGGTGCTGCCTACTTCCTGTACGCCAGGTGGTATGACAAGAACGTGTGGGAGCCCGACCCCAAGCGTGCTACGCCAGCCCACATGTACATGGACGGCATCGAGTTCTTCCCGACCAGCAAGTACGTGCTCTTCGGCTTCCAGTTCAAGGGCATAGCCGCCCTAGGGCCCATCTTGGGCCCGTTCATAGGCCTGACCTTCGGCTGGGTCCCGGCTCTGATATGGCTGCTCATAGGCAACTTCTTCATCGGCTGGATACACGACTACTCTGCCCTGTTCATGTCGGTCCGCAACGAGGGCAGGACTATGGGCCCGCTGACCTACGAGCTGATAAGCCCAAGAGCCCGCACGTCCCTGCTGGGCTTCCTGCTGTTCTACCTGATACTGATCACCAGCGTCTTCGTCCTGCTGTGTGGCCTGTTCTTCTGCCTCTGGCCTGGCTCGCTGATAGTCACCATACTCACCATAATCTCAGGCCTCATCATGGGCCTCCTGATGTATAGGATGAGGGTGCCCATCATCCACGCGACGATAATAGGCATCATAATAATATGCATAGGCATATGGGCTGGCGGCTACACCCAGGCCGTGGCACCGAAGCTGATGATAAACCCTGCGACAGGTAAGCCCTACTTGTGGGTCGGCATGCTAATAACAGCCATAATATGCTTCATAGGTGCCGTCACGCCGATAATATGGTGGACCCAGCCCGTCAACTACGCAGCCTTCTGGCCTTGCACGGCAGGCGTGATTCTCATCATCCTAGCTGCCTTCGCCTCGCCTGCCACGGGCGTGGCGATCGAGCAGCCAGCCTTCGCAGGCGATATACCGGGCATTTACAAGATCGGCGTTGGGCCGGTATGGCCCATACTGACGGTCTCCATAGCCTGTGGAGCCATATCGGGCTGGCACAGCCTGGTCGGCACAAGCGGCTCGGCCAGGCAGCTCGACGTTGAAACCGATGCTCTGCCGGTAGGTGCCGGTGCCATGCTCATGGAGGGCCTCCTGGCCCTGTCGGCCCTGTCCTCCTACATGGTTCTCACGCCCAGCGAAGTCGTCAAGTACGTGACGAAGTGGGGCTGCTTCGTGGCTGGTGCCTGCAAGCTGGTCGCCCCCATGTTCGGCCTCTCGCCTGACAACGCGTACCTCATAGCCTTCTTCGGCTCCTTCCTAGAGCTCTACGCCATAACGGTCGAGCAGATGGTCGTCAGGTTCTTCAGGCTGGCACTAGGCGAGGTGACCGCTGGTAGGCCCGTCCTCAGGGCCTGGATAGGCAACAAGTACTCTGCCGCGGCCATCTGCCTGCTTGTGGGAGGCATCTTCGCCTACTCCGGTGCCTGGATCAACCTGTGGCTCCTCTTCGGTGGTTCTAACCAGCTGCTGGCTGGCCTGGCCCTCCTGCTGACCAGCATATACTTGGCCAAGGTGAGGAAGCCCACCGCCTTCAACCTCGGACCGGCCATATTCATGATATTCACCTGTGAAGCAGCCCTGATATGGGAGACGTTCTTCATATTCCTCGGCTTAGGTTACCTACCGCTGCCGCCCGAGAAGCAAGTGGGCCTGATCTTCGGGAAGCCCATAGCCAAGGGACCGCTAGCCGAGCTCATAAAGGCTGGCGTGGGCTGGGCCAAGGGCGTTGCCATGGCACTGAATATCATATTCTTCCTCTTCGGCCTCATACTGATAGTGCTAGGAGCCATCGTGGCCTACGACGGCTTCAGGTCCTACTTCAGGTTCAAGAGAGCACCGCCCGAGAAGGCCGAGGAGTGATTAAAAACCCAATTTTTATTTTATTCTGGCATCTCGCCTGATATTAGGGCATCTGCCACCTTCGCTATCATGTCCACGCCAGCTACCTCTGTCTCGAAGAGCGGTATGTAGGCCCTCACGAGCGGGCCGAGGTCACGCTCTATTATGGCCATGTAGCCCTCCTGCTCCCTCAGCTTGTTCAGCATGTATTCGGATTTTTCGCCCTTCTCCACCACGCTCTTGGGTATGACGCCGTTCACTATGACGCCGCCTATCGGTATGTCGAAGGCCTTCACCATGCGTATGAACCTCTTCACGACCGATATGGGCAGTGCGAGCGGGAGGGTCACGAAGAAGAAGGCCGTCCGGTCCGGGTCCGTCAGGAACTTCTTGGCAGCCCTTATCCGCTTATCCATGTTTATCAGGTCGGCCATGAGCGGGTCCTTCTTTATCTCCTCCATGACCTTTTCCTTCCTGAAGGACAGCTTGACACGGAGCGATAGGGCTTCCTTACGGCTCTCTATCATCCTCTGGAGCCAGAGCGTGTATATCTTGCTGAGGCCTATCAGCCTTATGGCGTTGGCCACGGCAGCACAGTCGAAGACTATCTTGTCGTAATTGGGCCCCTGCTCAAGCATTATGTCCACCATTTTGTCGAACATGGCGGATTCCTCGAAGGCCGGGTTCGTGGTGGCTATGTCTATGAACGGGTCAGGGTTTATAGGTATGTCAGCCCACTTGAAGAACTCACGAAGCCTCCTGCCTAACATGTCCTTGTAACGCTGTATCACGTCGCTTATGTCGACCTCGCAGGCCCAGAGGTTGTCCACGCCTTCAACGGGCTTTATCTGGCCTCCCCAGAGGTCCTGGCCAAAGACGCTCGATAGGGAGTGGACGGGGTTCAGGGAAACCAGCAAGACCTTCTGGCCCTGGGTGGCGAAGTAGTAGGCCATGCCAGCGGCGGCGACCGTCTTGCCCACCCCGCCCTTGCCGCCCGTGAAGAGGAACTTCAGGCTCGGCTTTGATTTGACGAAGTCCACGAAACGCATCCTCTCACTGCTCACGCCACCACACCTCCCCCTCCGGGCTCCAGCCGAACAGGTCCTTGGCCACGCGAGCTATCATCTCGAGGCCCTTGGGCTCACGGTCATACATGGGCAAGACGGCCCTTATGTAATCGCCGAACTTATCCCATATGATGTCCATGTATTTCTGCTGCATTTTTATCCTGTTCCTAAGGTAGGGCCCGACATCCGGCCTCTTCAGCAGGCTGACCGGGTATACCATGTTCACTATTATGCCGCTCAGCCTCATGTCCAGCTTGGCGAACATGTCGAGGGCCCTCTCGGTGTCG
>NJEJ01000011.1 GCA_002255025.1 Candidatus Bathyarchaeota archaeon ex4484_135
ACAAATCCATATGATGGGTAATAGTTGAGCACTCCCGTAAGGCGTGACACGTTGGAATATGCTGTATGTACGTAGTGATGGATTAACCTGAAATCACCGTTGGCCGGCGATAGGTGGACCACGCCCGTGGCAACAGATACGTCCACGAAGTCCTCGCAGACGACCGTGTGGACGAGCTCGTTCTGGCGTTCTAACTCGGCCTGCTTCGGCACTAAATCGTAGAACGGGTACTCGTACCTCAGGCCCTCAAGGGCGGAGCCAGGGACGACATCGAGGACCTCGTAGCTTTCCACGCCGAGCTCCTGCATCAAGGGCTCGACGCGGCCGGAGGCCATTATCCATATCTCGTCGCCTACCCTGACGCGTGCGTATTCGGCCTCCGGGTGGACGGCCACCAACATGTCGGTTATTATGGTGAAGGGCATGGTGGTCCACACGAGGAGGTACTCGCCGGGCCTGTCGCGGAGCTTGAGCTTGAAGTAGACGCTCGGGTCCTCGACGACCTCGTAGCCGAGGCCGACCTCTGCGTGGCTGAGGCTGGTCTGGCAGTACGGACAATAGGCGACCACGTAGTAGTCCTCGTCCAGCAGGCCCTGCTCCCAGGCCCTCTTCAGGTAGGCCCACTCGCGTTCTATGTACTCGTCCTTGTAGGTCCAGTAGGCCCTGTCGTGGTTCATGAAGACGCCCAACAGCCTATCGGCCTTCAGCCACTCCGGGTAGTACTTGCGGAGCGTCTTCTTGCACTCCTCTACGAACTTCTCCATGCCAACTTCTTCTAGGAGCTGCCTCTTGCCCCCCCTGAGGCCCAGGGCCTTCTCGGCCTCGAGCTCGACGGGCAGGCCCTGGCAATCCCAGCCAGCCCAGAAGGGCATGTAGTAGCCCTTCATGCTGAGGTACCGGTAATACAGGTCCTTTATGGCACGCCCTCGGGCATGTCCCACGTGCGGCACGCCGTTCAGGGTCGGCGGTCCTTCCACGAAGCCAGCCAGGCCCACGTGCTCTTTGGCCCTCAGGGCCTCAAGTTTCTCTCTTATGCGGTTTTCCTCCCAGAACCGCCTTACCTCTTCCTCGAACTCCATGGGCTTGTAATCTAGGCTGGTCCAATCAAGCTCCGGCGGGAGGGCGTTTGCCCGAGATTTTACGTTCACCTCTCACCTGCAACACCGCCCACCACCGGGAGGGCCAAAATATAAGGTTTCTCAGAAGGGGAGGATGCACATCAGGAAGATGGCTGTTGGCACGGCCAACAGTATTTTCCTAGAGGTCGAGAGGCTCGATACGTCATCTAGGGGCCCTGGGTGCCTATAGAACAGAGCCATGAATAAGGCTAAGATGGCCATGACAGCGTACCAGCCCCCGTAAAACGCCAGGCTCAAGGCCAAGATGGCCAGGGAGGCAGCTACTCCAACCGCCCTATGCTTGTTGCCCTTCAGGACGCACCTGGCTATATGGCCTCCGTCTAGGGAGCCAGCAGGTATGAGGTTCAGCATGGTAACCAACATGCCCGTCCAGCCGGCGAAGGCGACGGGGTGCAACAGGATGGAGGAACCAGGCGGAGGAGCCAGTACCAGCCTTATCAGTAGGCCGTAAGCCATTATGTAGGGCAGTGCTATACCTTCCACGGGCCCTATGATTATGGTCGAGAGCGGGAGCCCTATCAAGCTGATGGCTATGGCGGCCACGAAGCCAGCTAAGGGCCCGGCCACCCCTATGTCAAATAGGGCGTCCCTGTTCGGTGCTGGCGTCTTCTGCTGTATGAAGGCACCGAAGGTCCCGAAGAGCGTGAAGGGTGCCGGTATGAAGTAGGGCAGGGTTACCACGACACCGTGGAAGCGGGCGGCTATCCAGTGGCCGAGCTCGTGGGTGGCCAGGACAGCCATCATGGCCCCCACGTACATCAGGGCCCTCTCGAGTTCCCCGCCGGACATCATCCAGCCGCTCGCGAACAAGCTGCCGAGCGTGGCCAGGAGCAGTACCGCGGGTATCACGTTCGACCTGGGCCGCGGGGGGCTGAAGTAAACGGCCCTCAGGACCAGGCCCTCGCGGCCTCTCCTGAGGATCGGCATAAGGCCGTAGGGCCTAAGGTAATCCATGAGTTTTAGGAAGGCCTTCTTCTGGTCCCTCGGGGGGATCACTACGAGCTGCGGTATGTCATGTATCATGCCTGCACTTAAGATGCTGAAGCCAGCCCTCACGGCTGCCTCTTCTAAGAGCCTCATGTGCTCGTACTCCTCAGGCCACACCGCATCCTCCAATTCCCGCACCGCTAATAACGGCCCCAGGCTGGAATTAAGGCTTGGCGAGAGGCTTGATAGAAATAGCTGATGAGGTCAGGGGGCGTTTCCCGACGCTGAGGCTGGCCCTCGTGGCCATATCGGGCGTCACGGTCAGGGCCGGGAGGGATCCGGAACTCGAAGAACTCGTGAGGAAGGGCGTGGAGGAAATCAAGTCCAAGTACAGGCTCGAGACGCTCAAGGACATGCCCATCTTCAGGGCCTACAGGGACTTCTTCTGGTCCCTGGGCATAGACCCCACGAAGGACAGGCCATCCGCAGAGGCCTTGGTGAGGCGTGTCCTGTCCGGCAAGCCCTTCCCAGCCATAAATAACCTCGTGGATGCCTACAACCTGGCCTCCATGCTGACCGGCATACCGATGGCGACCTTCGATTTAGATGCCATATCCGGCGGGAAGGCCGTCCTCAGGTTCGCAAGACCTGGCGAGGTCTTCTTGGGCATAGGCATGAAGAAGCCCGCCGTGCTGACCGGGAAGGAACTCGTCATAGCGGACCGAGAGGGCCCGGTAGCCATATACCCGCACAGGGACAGCGATAGGACGAAGATAACCAGCCGGACCGAGAGGGCCTTAGTCGTCGCCTGCGGTGCACCGGGCGTGAGCAAGCACTTGCTGACCGAGGCGGCCAGGAAGGCAGCCGATCTGATCGTGAGGTTCTGCGGTGGGACGGCTGGCGACATCCTGCTGGTCTGACCAGCGTGGGCTTAGTCCTAAAAGCACGTCTAGGCTAGTGGCCCGCGGTGTCGGCCGTGCTGATAGGGCTCATGGCGGATACGCACGATAGGCTCCCATTCGTCGAGAAGGCCGTCAAGGCCTTCAACGAAGAAGGCGTTGAACTCGTCCTCCACGCTGGGGACTTCGTGGCACCTTTTGTCATACCACGCTTGGCCGAGTTGAAGGCTAACCTGATAGGCGTGTTCGGGAACAACGATGGAGATAAAGCTCTTCTCCTGAAGAGGGCTTCTGAAACGAAGGGCAAAATCGAGATAAAAGGCCTCTTCGCAGAGGTATCCGCCGACGGGCTCAAGATGGCCCTCCTTCATGGCCACGAGGCTGGGCTCCTCAGGTCCCTCATCAGCTGCGGCGGCTACGACGTGGTGGTCCACGGCCACACGCACCAGGCTGGCGTGAGGCGTGAGGGCAAGACGCTCGTGGTGAACCCGGGGGAGGTGTGCGGCTACCTCTACGGCCGTTCAACGGTGGCCATCCTCGATACGGAGAAGTTGGAGGTCAAGTTCATCGAGCTGAGGTGAGCCTGACACCCCAAAGGCCTTATAATAGGCAGGTGCCAGAGGATACGGGTGGGCCCGGACGAGCAAGGATTGGGCGGCTTTCCTCAGGAAGGCCGGGATAAAGCCTCCTCCTCGTCCGCTGAAGGTCATGCTCATAGTCCCTCCTTCTCCATCAGCTGTGGTCAGTGTCTTCGGGACAGGAGGGCCTCCCCTCAGCCTGGCCTACTTGGCCTCGGCCTTGGAAGAAGAAGGGCATGAGGTCAGGATAGTAGATTCCATAGCCCTGGGCTACGGGCTAATTGACCTAGCCCGTGAACTCAAGGCCTTTGACCCGGACATCGTCGGCCTGACGGCCACCACGCCATCTATATACAAGGCCTACGAGGTCGCCAGGCTCGCGAAAGAACTGCTGCCTAATTGTACCGTCGTCCTCGGCGGCCCACATGCGTCCTTCATGTCCGTTGAGGTGCTCGAGGAATGCCCGCACGTGGATGTGGTGGTCAGGGGTGAGGGAGAGCTGACCTTCTGCGACCTCGTCAATCGCCTGGCCAGGGGCCTGGGCCCAGGGGGCGTGCGTGGCATTACCTACCGCGAGGGTGGCGTGGTGAAGTGGGAGGAACCACGGCCTCTGATAAAGGACATAGACGTTATCCCATGGCCAGCCTACCACGAGCTCCCCATGGACAAGTACCAATTCGAGGGCCTGAGGTTCGGGGCCATGTTGACCAGCAGGGGATGTCCATATAAGTGCATATTCTGTGCTTCTTCAAAGCTCATGGGCAAGGTCTGGCGTGGCAGAAAAGCCGAGGACGTGGTAGAGGAAGCTAGGTTCCTCATGGATAAGTTCGGGATAAGGGAGGTAGAGTTCCTCGACGACACCTTCACGCTCAACATGAAGAGGGCTAGGCAGATAGCCGACCTCATGGTGAAGGAGGGCCTGGACCTCAGCTGGAGCTGTTCCTCAAGGGCCAACACTATGAACGAGGAACTGGCCAGGTCGTTGAGGAGGGCTGGCTGCCACTCCATTTACCTCGGCGTTGAATCAGCTTGGCAGAAGACCTTGAACTTCCTGAAGAAGGGCATAACGGTACGCCAGGTCGTAGATGCCTTTAAGGCCATTAAGAAGGCAGACCTTAATGTGGTGGCCACCTTCATCCTCGGCATACCTTGCGAGACGGGGGAGATGATGCTCAATACCATAAGGTTCGCGAAGAAGATGAAGCCCACGCTAGCACAGTTCACCATATTCACGCCCTACCCGGGCACCGAGGCCTACGAGCAAGCCGTGAGGGAGAACGCCCTGCTCACCCACGATTGGTCAAAATACGATACCCTGACGCCCGTCATGAAGCACCCATACCTGTCCCCTGGCGAGATAGTAAGGCTGCTCCAGAAGGCTTATATCAGCTTCTACGCCAGCCTGAGCTTCGTGGCCAACGCCCTTAAGAGGAAACTAGTCTTGCTCCTGATCAGAAGCCTTAAGAGGGTATCCCTGTCCCTCAGGGATTACGTGGCCAACAGCATACGCCGGGTAATAAGGCCCCGCCGAGTTCCCACACCGCCAGGCACGTTTTTAAGCAGCCCCATGCCGTAAGGTACGGTGGTGGTAGTGGCCTTCTGGTTCGGCGTATGGAAGGATATCGACAGGGAAATGCGTGAGCTAAGGCGTAGGCTCAGGAGGACGTTCGAGGAGGTCTCCAAGACCCTTGAGGCCGAGATACCGGCCCTTGGCGAGCTGATGAAGCCCCTCGTGGACATCTACGAGACGCCTGACGAAGTGGTCATCGTGGCTGAGCTGCCGGGCGTGAAGAAAGAAGACATAAAGATAGAGGCCACGGAGGACGTGCTTGAGATAAGAGCTGATGTCAAGCGTGAGGAAGAGATCAAGGAAGAAGCCTATTACAGGCGTGAGAGGTATTACAAGGGCTTCTACCGGCGTATAAGGCTCCCGACGCCCGTGAGGCCAGAGGGAGCAAAGGCCACTTACAAGGACGGCGTGCTGACCATAAGGCTCCCGAAGGCCGTCGCCGAGAAGAGACATCGCATAGAAGTGGAGTAAGCTCCCAGAGCCCATCCAGCATAGAGAAAGCTCTTTTTCCCTTTTACACAAGCGTGTTCTGCCTATTTTTTAAAGGGCTCGGCACCTCCTGACGCATGAAGGCCCTTCCATGAGTTTTTACATCTTTGATTAAAACTCATCATGCTACCTCTCCACACTTTTGTACGTAAACGAGTTAAATAGGGGGACGCCAGGTAATCGCGGGGGACGCGGATGAGCAAGCTCCCCGTTGGGTATCTGAGGTGGGCTCTGGTCATAGCTCTAACGGCTATCATATCTTGCGTGGGGACCTGGGCCGTCCTGACCTACACGGCACCGACGCCCGGGCCCACGACCCCGACCACGATACACCTGAAGGCCGCATGGATCTACGTGGGGCCCATAGGCGATTACGGCTGGACTCACGCTCACGACGTAGGGCGTAGGTATGTAGATGCCCTTTATCCTTGGCTCGAGACCTATTACGTTGAGTCCGTGAAGGAGGCCAACTGTCCAGGTGTCATAGACCAGTTAGTGGCCCAGGGCTACACGGTGATATTCACCACGAGCTTCGGCTTCATGGATGCCACGCTCGATGCGGCTAAGAAGTACCCGAACGTGATATTCTTCCACTGCTCCGGCTACAAGCGTTGGGACAACATGGGCACCTACTTCGCCGAGTTCTATCAGCTCTACTACCTCAACGGCCTCATGGCCGGTGCCCTCACCAAGACGGGCAAGGCTGGCTACGTGGCAGCACACCCGATACCCGAGGTCATAAGGCACATCAACGCCTTCGCCATAGGATTCGCTGAAGTAGCCGAGCAGAGATACGCTAGAGGCGAGCTCCCGAACCCGCCCGAGGTCCACGTGGTATGGATATACGAGTGGTATAACCCGGCCAAGGCCAGGGAAGCTGCTGAGTCCCTCATAACCAAGGGCTGTGATGTCCTGGCCTTCACCGAGGATAGCCCGACGGTCGTGACGGTCTGCGAGGAACACTACAAACGTGGCGAACCGATATATACGTTCGCTCACTACAGCCCCATGTATGCCTACGGGCCCGACGTGGTGGTGAGCGGTCAGCTCGTCCACTGGGAGGTCATATACGCCGACATAATAGCCAAAATAGCGTCAGGCGTTTACACGACTGAGAACCTGAAGGCCGTTGATTATTGGTGGATGCTACACGAGGGAGCCGTGGAGCTGGGCTGCAACTACAGCATGCCCATAAACCCGAAGTTCGAGGCCCCCCTGAAGTCCGTGACCGTTGTGGATAAGCTTACTAACGAGACGATGACGGTCTACGACCTAGTCTTCCTGAGGCTCGAGCAGATGAAAGATGAGACGCCTCATGTCCAAGTCATATCCGGTGGCGAGATAACCTGGCTGACTCCTAACGTGACCTTCGACCCCTTCATGGGGCCTCTCTATGACCAAGATGGCAACCTGAGGGTCCCCGCTGGCGAGAGGCTTGGCCACGACGAGCTTTGGACCATGATGTGGTTCGTGAAGTGGGTCATCGGCACCATACCGACCTGAGGAGGCGAGGTGGAAGCCCTTGGGCCACACGTCCACCCTCATTATTTTTATTTCCTCCCTCGAGCTAAGGTGGTGAGGGAAAGTTTATAAAGTAGATTTCGAGCTCAGGGAAGGAGAGATACATGCCCTCTTGGGCGAGAACGGTGCTGGCAAGACCACGTTGATGAACATCTTGTACGGCCTCTACAAGCCCGATGAGGGCAGGATATTCGTCAGGGGACATGAGGTCAGGATAAGAGGGCCCAGGGATGCCATGAAGCTCGGCATAGGCATGGTCCACCAGCACTTCAAGCTCGTCCCGACCCTGACGGTTGCCGAGAACGTGGCCCTGGGCCTTGAGGAAACGGGCTTCTTCCTCCCGACCAAGAAGATAGAGAAGGCCATAGAGGAGGCGGCCCGCAGGTACGGGCTCGATATAGACCCTGATGCCAAGATATGGCAGCTCTCCGTTGGGGAGAGGCAGAGGGTTGAGATCCTGAAGGCCCTGATGAGGGACGCCAGGGTCCTCATACTTGACGAGCCCACGACCGTCCTGACGCCAGGCGAGAAGGAAGAGCTCTTCAGGATACTGAGGAAGCTGGCGGACGAGGGGAGGGGCATAGTATTCATAACGCACAAGCTCGATGAGGTCTTCAGGATAGCTGATAGAGTTACCGTCCTGAGGAAGGGCCGCGTGGTGGCCTCTGGCGTGCCGACCAGTGAGACGACGCCCAGGGAGCTAGCGAAGCTCATGGTGGGCCGCGAGGTCGGCTACAAGCTGGCTAAGAGGCCTAAGGAGCCCGGGGAAGTAGTGCTCAAAGTCGAGGACCTGTTCGCCATGGACGACAGGGGCACCATGGTCGTGAAGGGCGTCAGCTTCGAGGTACGCAGGGGCGAGGTATTCGGCATAGCCGGTGTGGCCGGGAACGGCCAGAAAGAGCTCGTCGAAGCCATCGTAGGCTTGAGGAAGCCAGAGAAAGGCCGTGTGGTCATAGATAGCCACGACGTGACGGGCAGGTCACCAGCAGAGGTGCTCGGCCTTGGGGTCGCCTTCATACCGGAGGACAGGGCACGCTACGGTATAGTGCCCGACCTGAGCGTGGCCGAGAACTTGGTCCTCAAGGCTTATAGGTACCCGCCCTTCTCAAAGGGCATGTTCTTGGATGTCGATTATATAAGGAAGTGGTCTGAGGAACTTGTGGCCGAGTACCGCATAACGACACCGAGCATAGATACGCCAGCTGGTTCCCTCTCGGGCGGCAACATACAGAGGCTCATATTAGCTAGGGAGCTCTCCACCACGCCCAGGTTGATAATCGCGTCCCACCCGACCTATGGGCTCGACGTGGCAGCCACAGAGCAGGTCAGGGCCCTGTTGCTGAAGCACAGGGACGAGGGAGCTGGGGTCCTGCTCATCTCGGAGGACCTAGACGAGCTGTTGGAGCTGAGCGATAGGATAGCCGTCATGCGTGACGGACGTATAGTAGGCATAATGGATGCCTCGGAGGCCGACGTGGAGGAAATAGGCGTGCTCATGTCAGGTGCGAGCTGAGGAGGGAAGCATTGTTCCTCCCAATAACCGTAAGGGTCGAGAAGAGGCTTGAGATACCTCCCTGGCTGAGGCTCGCGGTCCCTGTATGCTCCTTCCTCGTGGCCCTGGCCTTGGCATCGGCTGTCTTCGCCTTCCAGGGCCTTAATCCCCTGGCCATCTACGGCACCACGTTCTCCAGGATAATCGGGACGAGGATAGGCTTGAGCTTCCTCGTAGTGAAGGCCATACCGCTCCTCCTCTGTGCCGTCGGGCTCGTGATGGCCTTCAGGGCCCAGGTCTGGAACATAGGTGCTGAAGGCCAATTGCTCCTCGGGGCCGTGGCCGCCGCTGGCCTGGCCCTGTTCGTCATGCCGGAAGCACCATCAGCCGTGCTGATACCGGCCATGTTCTTGGCTGGCTTCCTAGCCGGGGCCGCCTGGGCCCTCGTGCCAGCCGTGCTGAAGGCCAAGCTAAACGTGAACGAGGTCATAACGACCTTAATGATGAACTACATAGCGGCCAAGCTCGTTGAATACCTCATCTACGGGCCCTGGAGGGGCAAGGCCACGTGGGGCTTCCCGTTCACGGACCTCATACCTGGTAACGCTGTCCTGCCCACCGTGCCCGGCACGGGCATCCACTACCCCACGCTCATGCTGGCCCTCCTGTCCTCCGGGGCCGTCTTCGTCCTCATGGAGAAGACGAAGCTGGGCTACGAGGTCAAGGTCTTCGGCGGCAACCCCGAGTTGGCCAAAGCCGTCGGCATGAGGCCCGCCAAGATAATAATCGCCTGTATGTTGGTGAGCGGTGGCCTGGCCGGCCTAGCCGGCGTAGGCGAGCTGGCCGGCGTCCACAAGAGGCTCATGTATCCCGAGTCCATATCGGCTGGCTACGGCTACACGGCCATAATCGTGGCCTGGCTGGCGAGGCTGAACCCGCTGGCGTGTGTCCTGACGGCCCTGCTGATGGGAGGCCTCCTGGCGGCTGGCGAGACGATGAGGACCTCCTTCAGCATCCCTTATGCTTCCGTGAACGTTTTCAACGGCCTCATATTGTTGTGCGTGGTGGCTGGAGAGGTCATGCTCAGGTATAAGGTCAAGTTGGTCGTGAGGAGGTCAGTTGGCCATGAGGCCTGAGGTCATAAGCTCCGTCCTCCAGATAGCCATAAGGACCGGGACGCCCCTCCTGCTCGGTGCGATAGGCGAGATATACGCCGAGCGTTCGGGCGTGATGAACTTGGGCATAGAAGGCATAATGGCCGTCGGGGCCGTGGTGGGCGTGGCCGTCTCCTTGGCCACGGGTGATGTGTGGCTCAGCTTCCTCCTGGCCTGTATCGCCGGCGTGGTGATGGCCCTCGTCCATGCCTTCGCGTCTGTGAGCCTCTACGCCAACCAGGTCGTCTCGGGCCTGGCCTTAGCCATGCTGGGCCTGGGCCTGAGCAGCCTCATGGGTCGCTCTTACGTGGGGAAGCCCCTGCCGCACACCATCTTGCCCAGGCCCGTGCCCCTGTTGGCCGATATACCCGTCATAGGGCCAGCCCTGTTCTACCAAGACGTGTTGGTGTACGCGGCCCTGGCCTTGGCGTTCGTGTCTTGGCTCGTGCTCTTCAAGACCCGGTGGGGCATAATGATAAGGGCCGTTGGGGAGGACCCATCGGCGGCAGATGCCATGGGAGTCAACGTCTACCTGGTCCGTTATGCCTGCGTTGCGTTCGGAGGTGCCATGGCTGGCCTGGCCGGCGCCTACCTGTCGCTCGTCCTCAGGCCCGGCTGGACGGAGGGCATGACGGCTGGCAGGGGCTGGATAGCCTTTGCCCTCGTCATATTCGCCTTCTGGGACCCGCTCAAGGCCATAATAGGGGCTTATTTGTTCGGGGCGATGGAGACGCTCCAGTTCTTCCTCCAAGTCCCGCTCGGCATATCCGCCCCCCTGTTGGGCATGCTGCCTTACGTGGCCACCATATTGGCCATGTTGTTCGCCGTCAGCGAGACGCTGAGGAAGCACATAGGTGCCCCGGCCGCCCTGGGGAAGCCCTACATAAGGGAGGAGAAGGTCATCTGACCAAGGCCTCCCTGGCCCTTGACCTCCCGCGGATGACCGATATCTGGTCCAGTTCTGGCCTGAGCTTGCCGGCTTTTCTGTCCAAGCAGGCCTTAACGAAGCCCGTGTAGAGCGGGGAGGGCTTCCCGGGCCTGCTCTTGAACTCAGCGTGGAACTGAGATGCCACGAAGAAGAACTTGTCGGGCAGCTCGAGGGCCTCCATCCTCCGGCCGTCAGGGCTGGTGGCAGAGAAGACGAGCCCCTTGGCCTCCAAGATGGGCACGTAATCCGGGTTGACCTCCCAACGGTGCCTGTGCCTTTCCCTTATGGCCGTAGAGCCGTAGAGCCGGTGGAGCACGGTGCCCTCCTTTATGATTATGTCGTGGGCACCCAAACGCATCGTCCCGCCCTTCCGGTTCAGGTTCCTCTGCTCAGGCATGAGGTCCACCACCGGGTGCGGCGTCTCCGGGTCGACCTCGGTCGTGTGGGCTCCCTTCAGGCCACAGACATCCCTGGCGAACTCGACGACGGCCAGCTGGAAGCCAAAGCATATGCCCAAGAAGGGCACGTCATTCTCCCTGGCGAACCTTATGGCCATTATCTTGCCCTCCACGCCCCTTGACCCGAAGCCGTACGGCACGAAGATGCCATCGTAGTCCTTCAGGCGTTCTATGTCGCCCGGGCTTTCCTCGAATTCCTCAGCCTCTATGTAATCTATATTCACCTTGGTCCTGAGGGCCATGCCGGAGTGCTTGAAGGCCTCGTTCATGCTCACGTACGAGTCCACCAGGCCAGCGTACTTGCCCACGAGGGCTATCTTGGCCTCGTAGAGCGGATTCAGGTAGGCGTTCACGAACTCCTGCCAGCGGCTCCAATCCGGCTTCCTGGCCTCGAGGCCGAGGCGACGGCAAATGTAATCGCCCATGCCCTGCTCGTCCAGTATGAGCGGGACCTGGTAGACGAGCGGGACCGTGTAGGAGCAGAACACGGCCTCGCGGGGGATGGTGCCGAAGAGGGCTATCTTGGCCCTCGCCTCCTCGTTTATCATCTTTGAGCACCTGGCCACTATTATGTCGGGCTGGATGCCTATTCGCCTGAGCTCGTTGACGCTGTGTTGGAGGGGCTTGGTCTTCATCTCGCCCGTCACGTCGAGGATGGGCACGAGGGCCACGTGGACGTAGAGCGTGTTCTCGTAGCCTTCCTCCAACCTCATCTGCCTTATGGCCTCTAAGAACGGCAGGCCCTCTATGTCGCCCACCGTCCCCCCGACCTCGACGAGCACGACATCGGCCTTCGATTTCTCGGCCACACGCCTTATACGGGCCTTTATCTCGTCCGTGATGTGTGGGATTATCTGGACGCACTTGCCGAGATAATCGCCCCTACGCTCACGCTCTATGACGGTCAAGTAGACCTGGCCCGTCGTTATATTGTTCTCCTTCGGGAGGTCCATGTCGAGGAAACGCTCGTACCAGCCTAAGTCGAGGTCCGTCTCGCCGCCGTCTTCCGTGACGAAGACCTCCCCGTGCATGTAGGGGTTCATGGTACCGCTGTCCACGTTCACGTACGGGTCTATCTTGATGGCCGTGACCGTGTAGCCCCTGACCTGGAGCATCTTGCCTATCGAGGACGTGACTATCCCCTTGCCGACCGAGCTTAGGACGCCGCCCGTGACGAAGATGTATTTAGTCCTCACGCATCATTAGGGCCCCGTAGGGCCATAAAACCGTTTCCCACCAGTTTCTATCAAAGCGGGGGGTAGAGGAGGGTATTAGCTAAAGGCAGTTTTCCAATCCCTTTCTCGGGTTCTGCCTGAAGCATATTCATAATGAGCTCATTAGGCTGAGCATGGATTTCAATCCCTTTCTCGGGTTCTGCAAATCGTGTATCAGAAGATTCCAATCGAGGCAATAAAATTTCAATCCCTTTCTCGGGTTCTGCTTGATTTGGTGGTAGCCGACCCGCCATACGACAGGCAAGACTTATTTCAATCCCTTTCTCGGGTTCTGCCGGGCGGATTTACGGCATGTGGATGGTCGGCAGCCAGTATAATTTCAATCCCTTTCTCGGGTTCTGCCCTGAGGCCCGCTTGCATGTGGCTCTGGCGTGGCTTCTAATTTCAATCCCTTTCTCGGGTTCTGCGTGCACTTAGTGGCGGTGGTGGAAGTGGTGGGCGAGATGGTATTTCAATCCCTTTCTCGGGTTCTGCGAGCGAGGAGTGGCCCGTGTTCTGGGAGCGGATACTTGATTTCAATCCCTTTCTCGGGTTCTGCCCCAGGACCGCACCATCTGGCCGGGGGGTCCTGGGGATTTCAATCCCTTTCTCGGGTTCTGCCCGTGCCTTATGAGCTGACCGAAAAGGCTTATTGCTCCCTATTTCAATCCCTTTCTCGGGTTCTGCTTAGAGCGATATGAAACCGATGGCGGAATGAGTATAATTATTTCAATCCCTTTCTCGGGTTCTGCTAAGAAGGACCGGACGCAGCATCGGCATCACAATACCAAAAAATTTCAATCCCTTTCTCGGGTTCTGCCCTTGCCAGAGGCTCCGGAATAATTCGGCCAGCCTTCTCCACATTTCAATCCCTTTCTCGGGTTCTGCGTGACGGATTATGTTAGCCTCTTGCGGAAGGCCCTTCAGAATTTCAATCCCTTTCTCGGGTTCTGCGTCGGGCGCATGATCAAGAAGGCCGAAGTTCCAAAGAAGGCCGTATTTCAATCCCTTTCTCGGGTTCTGCTGGCCAGGCTGATTTTTTGGGCCAGAGGCCCCAGCCTGGCCAGGATTTCAATCCCTTTCTCGGGTTCTGCATGAGGAGATCAGCTAACGGATAGCTGAAGTGCTGGAGTGATTTCAATCCCTTTCTCGGGTTCTGCATGGTGCCCTCTTCAAGCAGTTCGAATTCCCGCCCTCTCCAAGATTTCAATCCCTTTCTCGGGTTCTGCGAGGGCGCTTGAGCGACTCCTCCGGGAGCCGGCTATTGGCCTCTGCTTATTTCAATCCCTTTCTCGGGTTCTGCGACCATCTGAGCTATGAGGATGTGGAGGATATACTGGATTTCAATCCCTTTCTCGGGTTCTGCCTGGTAAAAATAATATTGGCTATCCTGATGGCTATGCTGGATTTCAATCCCTTTCTCGGGTTCTGCGTGCTGGCGATAGGATTGCCTCTATCGTTTATACCGATGTGGAATTTCAATCCCTTTCTCGGGTTCTGCATGGCCCTCTTATAGTCATCCCCCAGAGCTAACTGAATAAAGCATTTCAATCCCTTTCTCGGGTTCTGCAGGATGTGGATGAGCTGGAAGCCAGGCAGATATTAGTATTTCAATCCCTTTCTCGGGTTCTGCTGAAAGCTTTTATAGGAGGCTTTATAAATCTTTCGGTAAACGCCGTTGACACTTATAAGGCCCGATCCTGCCGATCTTCAGACCCTCCTCAGGCCCATGGTAGAGAACATTCCAGAACTGAAGATTAAACCGGCCTGTTCTGGCTAAGAGTAGCCAGAACAGCATGAACAACTACTTAAATAAGCAGGCTATCCTCAGGCCAAAAGAAGCCAGAATAGCTTATGCTTTTGACTCGGCCTCACGCAGGCCCTTATAAAGGCCCCCCGAGCTAGCCCGACAAGCTGGAGATTAAACTTCAGCCCAAAGGCTCCTTTGGGCCAGAACAGCATGTAAAATCCCTTAAATACCCCGAACGTGGTGGGGCCCATCACGTATATCTCCGGGCTCTCGGGCCTGTTGGCCCTGGGCTTGAAGAACCTTCTACCCTGTCCAGGGAGGGAGAGTAGGACTGAGGCCGGCCCTTAGTATTGGCGGGGGACACTACCTGCCCGTAGACAGCAGATGAAGCCATGGGTTATCAGACACCTATTGCTTCAGCAAGGCTTTTAAGGTTCAAGACTTCATCGAGAAACTTGGAAGAGGGGTAAAGAGGTGCCCATATACCTTAGATACGCGAGATATATCCCCCAGTACTTCCTCCCCGAAGTACTCGTGGAGGATGTACCCAAGCACCTCGGGTGGAAAATCGCCGCTATATTAATGGTCGTGCTTGGACTGGTGATTATAATCTTAGGGCTCCTCCCTAGGCCGGGAGGGGTCTTCATAGGCTGTCTCATAACGGGCCTCCTCATCCTTACGGTAGGCTTCCTCATCCTCATGGTAGGCCTTACCTAAAGGGCCCGGGCGAGACCTAGCCCCACCACGTATACTTCCGGGCTCTCCGGCCTACTGGCCTTAGGCTTGAAGAGCCTGGCCATCCTGAAGGACCGCTTGGCCCTGGCCAGCAGGGCCTTCAGGCCGGGGCCCTGAGATGCCTTTATCATGGTGTTCCCGCTCGGCCTCAGGACCGATAGGGCTATCCTGAGGGCCCTCTTGGCTAACTCCATCTGCCTTGCCCGGTCCAGCTCCCTCACGCCCGTGAGGCTCGGTGCCATATCGGAAAGGACAACATCGGCCCCCTCCGGCAGCTCGGACCTTATGGCCTCGAGGGCCCCCGAAGCCGAGGGGCTCGACGGGCCTCAGGTCGATGCCGAGCACGAGGCCGTTGGGCCCCACGACCTCCCTGGCCACCTGGAGCCAGCTCCCCGGTGCACAGCCTAAGTCCAAGACCGTATCGCCAGGTCTTATCAGGCCGAACTTCTCGATGGCCTCAAGGAGCTTGAAGGCTGCCCTTGACCTATAGCCCTTTGACCTAGCCAGCCTATAATAATGGTCCATTTTGGAACGCCAGGTCATAGGGCCCTTATTCCTCCTCGGGCTTCTTCTCCACCATGGGGGCTGTCTCCAAGACCCACCTCACGAGCCTCTCGCACGTCACGGGGTCCACCACGCCGCCGGGCGAGCACCTGAAGTTGTCCGGGCAGGTGAAGCACGGGCAGCCCCTTATGGATTCTATGGATATTTTCCTCGTCCTAGCGAAGAGCCTGTATGTCCAACGGCCCTTGTAGAGCTCCTTCTTCCTGATTATGAGCCCCCTCCTCTCCAGCCTTATGGCTATCCTAGAGCCCTCCCGGCTCGTGGCACCAAGCAACCTCCAGAGCTCGGATTGCAGGATGCCCTCCTCGCCAGCCTCCATGATTATCTTCAGGGCCTTCTGGTACAGGCTTTCCTTCCCCTCCTTGGACATATCCGGGCCCACGGGCCCATGGAGGGATGCCATATAAGCCTTCCCGGCTTGGCCGAAGGCATAAATGCCCGACGGGCCACGTGCCTCGGTGGTCCGATGTGAAAGTAGATAGGTTTGACCTACCTCCCGATGAGCACCCAGATAGGTGGTACAACATATTGCCCGACCTGCCCGAGCCGCTCCCAAGGCACAAGGACCCACCCGAGGGGCCCTCGAGGCTCGAGTTCATAGAGAGAGTATGCCTCAAGGAATGCCTCAGGCAGGAGTTCTCCGAACAGAGGTGGATTCCCATACCCGACGAACTCTTAGAACTCTACATACATGCCGGGAGGCCCAGGCCCCTCTACAGGGCCCTGAGGCTCGAGAAGAAACTGGGCCTGAAGCACGTCAGGATATACTACAAACGCGAGGACCTATCGCCGACGGGCTCACACAAGGTCAACACAGCTCTAGCACAGTGCTACTACGCTGCCGAAGAAGGACGGGAGGGCGTCGTCACGGAGACGGGTGCTGGCCAGTGGGGGACGGCTCTCTCCTACGCGGCCCGCCTCATGGGCCTCAAGTGCGTGGTCTTCTGGGTCAAGTCGGTTTATGACTGGAAGGTGGACAGGCGGACTTTAATGCGTCTTTACGGGGCCGAGGTACACGCTTCCCCGAGCGATGTGACTGAGTTCGGGCGTAAGATAAGGTCCGAGAACCCGGAGCACCCCGGGAGCCTAGGCATAGCCATATCGGAGGGCCTGGAGTACGCAGACAAGCACGAGGAATTCGTCTACTGCCTAGGGTCCGTGCTGAACCACGTCCTCATGCACCAGACCGTCATAGGCCTGGAGACCATGAGGCAGTTCGAGCTGACCGACGACGAGCCAGACCTCATGATAGGCTGCTTAGGCGGTGGCTCTAACTTTGGGGGCTTCATACTGCCCTTTGCGGGCGAGGTCCTGAAGGGCAAGCGTGAATGCGAGTTCCTGGCGGCCCAATCCTGGGCAGCACCGAACCTCATAAAGGGCGAGTACAGGTACGATTTCGCTGACGTGGCTGGGTACACGCCCCTCCTGAAGATGTATACGCTGGGCCACAAGGTCGAGATGCCCCCAATAAGGGCGGACGGGCTCCGCTACCACGGTGCAGCACCCATAATGAGCTACCTACGCCACAAGGGCCTGCTGAAGGCCGTTGCCTACGCCATAGACGAGCGTGAGGTCTTCGAGGCCGCCAGGCTTTTCGTGGAAACCGAGGGATGGCTCCCGGCCCCGGAGAGCAACTACGCCATAAGGGCGGCCATAGACAAGGCCTTGGAGTTCGAGCGGAAGGGCGAGGAAAAGGTCATAGCCATCAACATAAGCGGGCACGGCTTCCTGGACCTGTTCGCCTACAGGGAGAAGCTCGGCCTTTAGGTCGTGAGGTCCCTTTAAGGACCTATTTACCCTGCCCCTTTGGAGCTGGCCAGCTCCACGCATTCCTTAAGGCTGGCCAGCCTCACACGGACGCCCGATAGGCCGGGCAGGTAGTAAGCAGCCTTCGGCGAGTTCGTGGCCACCACGTCGACCCCTAGCTTCTCGACCCAGGAGACGACCACGCAAGTATCAACGATCACGAGGGCCCCCGATGCCTCTATGGCCCTTACCAGCTCGGGGCAGGAGGCCCTTACGTGCCTGGAAGTGCATATCCAGAAGGGCCTCCTGACCTCCCGGCCCCTGAGGTGTTCGGCCAGCAGGGCCAGCTCTTCCCTAGAGCAGTGGGAGCAGCCCAGGAAGATCAAGTCTGGTTCTTCTGCCGAGGAGAGTTTCTCCAAGGTTGATGTCACTTCCTCCCGTCCTACCTCCACCTTCTCGAGCCCCTCGGGGGCCCTACGGGACCCGGAGAGCTCTTCGAGCGTGAACATGGCTGTCATGCCCCCGGAAGCCATGGCCGCCCCCAGGCCCTTGAGCTCCCAATCGGAAAGGCCCCTTAGGCCCCTGAGGAGCGGTACAGCATTTTTGGCCACCTGGCCCACGTAGAAGCCAGCGGCCCACAGCTCTACCTCATCCCGGGGCCTGAAGGAGAAATCGACCAATAGGCCTGGCTGCCTGTTCTCGGGTCTGTGCAGACCATAATCGGGCGTCCTGCCAGCTATGGCAGCCGCGAGGGCAGATGGGGCTCCCTCCCGGTTCGTGAAGGCCCCTATGACCGAGTTGGCGTAGACGACGGCTGATGACTCGGCCCAGGCCAGGTGGGAGCCCCTCTCGGGCCTGAACTGGTAGTAGGGCACGCAGGTCAACGTCATCTTGAGCCCTAAACGCCTGTATAAGGCCAGGAGCTTCTCCTGAGCTGATACGATTTGGTCGGGGAGTTCTAAGAGGCCCGAGAGCCTCTTGTCGAAGCCGCAGGGGTTCGTGGTGGCCAAAACGGATGCCCTGGCACCCATCTCGCAAAGGCCCTCTAAGAACCCTATGGCTGCATCGCCGGCCGTCTTGTAGGAGATGCCGGAGACATGGGCCGACCTCACGGGCAACAGCCTCTCGGCACCGAAGAGGTCGCCTAACTTCACGAGGATACGCATGGCGAGCTGGAGGCCCGGCCCGTATTCACCATCGAGGGCCTTCTCTTCTTCCCTGGTCAGGAACAAGCCTTCATCACCCGGACCAGGCCCTCAGAGCCATCTACCTCCAATATGTCGCCTGTCCTCAGGAGTTCTAAATCGACCCCGACCACCATAGGTATATCGGCTATCACGGCTCCCACGACCACTATGGGATCGGCTACCTCGTTCACGAGGGCCAGGGGGGCCAGGCCTTTCTTCTTCAGGGCCAGGAGGACGTAGCTCCCCACGGTCGAGCCCTTCCCGTGGGGAAAGCATAATATCTTGTCTGCCAAACACTCGCCCTCCAAATCGTGCCCCTTCTCAACAACAACGCCCGTCTCTGGGTCAACACCGCCTAAGAAACTCACAGGCATGGTGGAAACGAGGGCTTCTCCTAAGACACACCCTTCCACTACTCCCTTGCCCTTAAGGACGAGGCCCTCCCTGCCCATCAGAGGGCCACCCTCCTGTTGGGCGGCTTGGTGCCCAGTACCTTCTGGCATGCCTTGCCGACCGCTTCCCTGTGCTCGGGGAAGGCGTAAATCCGGACCAAATCCACGTACTTGCACAAGCCGAGCACGATGGAGTGAACCTCGGATTGGTCCATGAGCCTCTTGGTGCCCTCTTTGACCTCGAAGAACCTTACCTGGGCCAGCTCGCCCCCGGGCCTCATGGGTATCGAGGGGACCGAGGGTGCGTCCACGAAAACCCTCTCGGGCTCAACGCCTGCTTCCTCAGCTATTTCCTCCTCCAGCTTCTTCCTCACGCTCGGCCTGTTCAACACGTTGGCCAACAGGTCCTCCCGGCCCTCGACGGGCCTCTCATAAACGCACTTCACCAACCTCCTGGCCTCGAGCCTCTCCATGAGTTCCTTCGCCAGCTTAGATAGGTCGTCGTAGGGCTCTAAGGTTATCAAGGCCGTCCTTATGTAGCAGTCGTCTAGGCTGAGGAAGAAATCCACGTCCTTGAGGTCCGTCAGGCCTATGTACTCGTCGGCCCACTCCATGGCACGGGCCAACATGACGTTCGCAGCCCTCACGGTCTTGTGGAAGTAAACGGCGTTGAACATCTGGAGCCTTGATACGACGTAGTCCTCGAAGCTCGTGAGGCCACCCGGGTATTGAATGGCCAACTCTCCCTCGACCATGTTCATCGTGTTCACGAGCCTCCCTATGTCTATCCGGCCGTAGCCCACGCCCGTGAAGTGGGAATCCCGGACCAGGTAGTCCATGGTGTCCGGCGATAGGACGCCCCAGAACATCTTGGCCACCACCTCCGCCTCGCCCTTCACGGTTCCCCCGAAGGCCACGGATGCTACCTCGCTCCTCGAGAAGCCCTGTTCCTCTAACAGGTCCCCGAGCTCACTCGACTTGAGGAGCCAGAGGCCTACTTTCTCGTGCGTAAGGCCTTTTTCGGCCAGGACTTCCTCGAAGACATGTGAGCCAGGGCCATGCCCCACGTCGTGCACGAGCCCTGCCACGCGGGCCAGTGCCAGGCCATCCTCCGTCATGTGGCCTAGTTCGACCAGCCTAGAAGCCATCAGGTCAGCCAAGTGCATGACGCCTAGGGAGTGCAGGAACCTCGTGTGGACGGCACCCGGGTACGTCAGGTCCGCCATGGCGAGCTGCTTTATCCGCCTGAGGCGTTGGATGGGCCTAGAGTCTATGATGGTTATCTCGGCTTCCGAGGCCCTTATGAAGCCGTGGACGGGGTCCTTAATTTCGTATGGGAACCGCATTCCCTTCCCCACATGGATTACTGCATGAGCTCTTAAATAAGGTGGCCATAAGCTCCCCGCCGGTCATTCCTGGCCTCTTGACGCCAATAGCTTAACCACGTGTCTCACTATCTCCTCGTGGGCTTCCTCAAAGGGCCTGTCCGTCCTGACCACGACTACACGCTCGCCCTCACGCTCCAGCTTACTCGCGATTTCCAAGAACTTCCTCCTGACCTCCTTTAGGAAGCTCGCCTCCTCGAAGAGCTCCAAGTGCTCCCTCCCTTCCCTTATGCGGGAGAGGCACACCTCGACGGGTGCGTCCAACAACACGGTCAGATCGGGCCTCGGGCACTTGGAGTTGAGCTGCATCAGCCACTCTAAATCGACGCTGGCCGCGGATTGGTAAGCGTAGGAGGACAGGTAATACCTATCGCATATGATGAGGCAGCCCTCCGCCAGCTTGGGCCTTATGACTTGCCTGACGTGCTCCATTCTGTCGGCGGCGAAGAGAAGGGCCAGTGTTTCGGGCCCGACCTCGAGTTCCTTCCTCAACACGGACCTTATCAGGGCCCCGATGGGGCCGTCGGTGGGCTCTCGGGTGAGCACGACACGCCCCCTGTAATCGGCCAGCTCACGCTCGGCCCAATTGGCCAGCTCGGAGGCGTGGGCTGAATGGCCAACACCATCTATGCCCTCGAGGACCACGAGCCAGCCCTTCTTCATCGGCCCCCTTTAGGGCCCCGGGCCGTATAGCTGCTACCGGCCCCTGGCGTGCTTGACGGCATGTCCTACCTCAGGCCCTATGAGCTCCCTCACGGCCAGCTCGGCCGCATCAGGTGAGCCGGGAAGGCAGAAGACCACCACGCCCTTGTAGACGCCTGCCAGGGCCCTGGTCAGCATGGCTGCTGGTCCCACACGCTCGTAGGAGAGGAGCCTGAGCAGCTCCCCGAAGCCCGGCATCTCCTTCTCCAACAGGGGCCTTATGGCCTCTATGGTCACGTCATCTGGGCTTAGGCCCGTTCCGCCAGCGAATATTATGGCATCAACGCCCTTGCGGGCCTCCTCTTCCAAGACGGACCTCAAGGCCCATATGTCGTCGGGTGCCACACGCCTCGAGATGACCTCGTGGCCTGTCTCGGCTAGCAGCCTGCACAACAAATCGCCCGTCAGGTCCGGGGGTCCCTCCCGGCCCGCCTTGAGGGCCTCATACCTTGACGTGCTCACGATCACGACCGAGAACCTCACGCTCTTTGGTGCCTCTCTCCTGTGGGCTTCTGGCACGCTCATCGGGCTCCTCAAGGGCCCGGAAGGCTTATAAGCGATGTGTTTTACCGTGCACATCGAAATGGAAAGGCTGACGAGCGTAAGGGAGGCCCTCCGGGCCTATATGGAGCGGTTGTCCCAAGTCCTGGCCGAGCCCGAGGTTGAGGAAATCCCGGTCGAGGAGGCGGTCGGCCGGGTCCTGGCCGAGGACATTAAGGCCCCTATTGACCTGCCGCCCTTCGATAAGGCCGTCATGGACGGTTATGCCGTCAGGGCCCAGGACACCTTCGGTGCCAGGCCCGATAGGCCCGTCAAGCTCAAGCTGGTCGGGAGGGCCCTGGCTGGCCACCTGGGACCTCCTGTCGGCCCAGGCGAGTGTGTTGAGGTTTCCACGGGCTCTATGCTGCCCGAGGGGGCAGATGCGGTCGTGAGGTACGAGCACGCCAGGGACCTCGGCGGCACTATTGAGGTCCTCCAGCCCGTCCCGCCTGGCTCCTGCGTGGACAAGGCTGGGAAGGACGTGAAAGCTGGCCAGGTAGTCCTCGAGCGTGGGAAGTCCATCAGGGTGCCGGACATGGCCGTCATGCTTGCCCTCGGCCTGAGGACCGTCAAGGTCTTCAGGAAGCCCCGCGTGGCCGTGGTGTCCGTGGGCGACGAGTTGGTGGACGCTGGAGCGGAGTTAGAGCCTGGCTCGGGCAAGGTGAGAGACGTGGACAGGCCCATGGTCATGGAGCTGGCCCGGGAACTCGGTGCCGAGCCCGTGGACCTGGGCATTCTGCCCGACGACATCGGTGCCATAAGGGAGGCTATCTCGGAGGCCCTGTCCAAGTGCGATGCAGTGATGACCATAGGAGGGGCATCGGTGGGCAAGCCCGACCTAGTTCTTGAGGCCCTGGAGGGCCTTGAGGGCATCGAGGTAGTGGTCAGGAGGGTATCCATGAGGCCGGGCAGGCCTGTTATCCTGGCCCTGGCAAGGAGGAAGCCCATGATCTGCCTCCCAGGCCCACCGGTGGCCTGCTTCCTGGCCTTCCAGGTCTTCGCCAGGCCCGTCCTGTTGAGGCTGGCGGGCATCAAGCATGGCCTCAGGGCCCTCTGGCCTGCCATAAGGACACGCCTGGCCAGGAGGGTCCCATCGAGGGTGGGCTTCACGGACCTCGTCAGGGTGAGGCTCTTCCTCGGGCCAGATGGCGACGTGCTGGCCGAGCCAGTTGCCATGAGGGGTGCTGGCGTCCTCTCGAGCCTCGTGAAGGCGAACGGCATTCTCCTGGTGCCCGAGGAGATGGACGTGTTAGAGGAAGGCTCTTACGTCGAGGTCATACCCATCGGGCCCTTCGAGCTCGTGGGAGGAAGGCCGGGAGGCTGTGGAGGTTGAGGACCAGGTTGTTGATGGGGCTCCAAGAGGCCCTAGAGGCCATAATAAACACCCTCGAGCCGAGGCCCCTCGGGACCGAGGAAGTAAGGCTCGAAGAAGCCCTCGGCCGGGTCCTGGCCGAGGACGTTGAGGCCCCGATAGACGTGCCGGGCTTCAGGAGGGCCCTCATGGACGGTTACGCCGTGAGGGCCCAGGACACCTTCGGTGCGAGCGTGGAAGAGCCCGCCAGGCTCAAGCTGGTCGGGCGTGTCGAAATGGGGCAAGCGGCAACCGTCTCGGTCGGCCCTGGCGAGTGTGTTGAGGTTTCCACGGGCTCTATGCTGCCCGAGGGGGCAGATGCAGTCGTGAGGCTGGAGGACACGGTCCTCCACGGGCAAGATGTCTTGGTGTTCGAGCCAGCTGTCCCGGGCCAGAACGTGATGGAAGCCGGGGTCGACATCAAGGCTGGCGAGCTGGTCCTGAGGGCCGGCGATTTCCTCACACCGCAGAAGCTCGGGGTCGTGTCGGCCCTGGGCCTGAGGACCGTCAGGGTCTTCAGGAGGCCGCGAGTGGCCGTGATATCCACCGGCGTCGAGTTGGTCAGGCCCGGGGAGCCCCTCGGGCCGGGCAAGATATACGACATAAATTGGCTGACCGTTCAATTGGCCGTCAAGGCGGCTGGGGGAGAGCCTTTCTTCCTCGGGACCGCGAGGGACGACTCGGCCGAATTGGCCGACCTCATGGCCGAGGGCCTGGAGAAGGCCGACCTCGTGGTAGCGACGGGGGCTTCTTCCGTTGGTTCCTCGGACGTGGTCAGGGATGCTCTGTCGAGGCTTGGTGCCCAGGTCGTAGTAGATGGCATAAGGGTGAAGCCGGGCAAGCCCACCGTAGTGGCCAAGGCGGGGGGCAAGCCTATCTTCTGCCTCCCGGGCCACCCGACCTCGGCCCTGATAACCTTCACGGTGTTCGTGGAGCCCGTCCTAGCCCGGATGTCCGGCCTAAAGGGCCTGACGAGGCCCGTCTTGAGGGCCAGGCTGGCGTCAAGGATAATACCGGACACGGGACGCCACAACTTCGTCCCCGTCTCGCTCTCCAAAGGGCCCGATGGCTCCCTGCTGGCTAGGCCCGTGCTGAAGGGCTCAGGGGCCATAACGAGCTTATCGCATGCGGACGGCTACATAGAGGTCCCGGAGGGCACGGAGTTCCTGCCAGAGGGCACCGAGGTCGAGGTCAAGCTCTTCTGGCCCCCATGGCCTATCGGGAGGTCCGATATTGAGGCCCATGTTGGTCGATAGGTTCGGGAGGCCCGTGGACGGGCTCAGGATATCGGTCACGAACGCCTGTAATTTCGCCTGTATATACTGTCACATGGAGGGGGCCCAGCCGACGGGCCGTGAGGAGCAGATGAGCCCTGAGGAAATAGGACGCATAGCCAAGGTGGCCTCAGAGCTGGGCATAACCAAGATAAAGCTGACGGGCGGGGAGCCCACCGTCAGGCCTGACATAGCCGACGTGGTGGCCTCCATATCGGCCGTCGAGGGCATAAAGGACCTCTCCATGACCACGAACGGCTCGATGCTCGCCGACCTGGCTTACGAACTCGCCGATGCTGGCCTGATGAGGGTGAACGTGAGCTTGGACACGCTGGACCCGGGCAAGTTCAAGTTCATAACGGGCCGTGACTGCCTGGCAGATGTCCTCGACGGGATAGAAGCTGCCTTAGATGCTGGCCTCAGGCCCCTCAAGCTCAACATGGTCTTGCTCAAAGGCCTCAACGACCGGGAGGTATGGCGTTTGGTCGATTTCGCCAGGAGCAGGAAGGCCGTGCTACAGGTCATAGAGCTGGTGAGGGCCCCTGGCGTGCCGGAAGGTGTTTTTGAACGCTACCACGCCCCCCTGAAGGACCTAGAAGCCCAGCTGGTCCTAAGGGCCATCCGAGTGGTCAGGAGGGAGCTCCAGGACAGGCCCAAGTTCTTCCTCCCGAACGGGGCCGAGGTAGAACTGGTCGGGCCCGTCCACAACACGGCCTTCTGTGCCAAGTGCAGACGCCTCAGGCTCACGGCCAACGGGAAGCTGAAGCTTTGCCTCATGAGGCCTGAGACGCTCGACCTGATAGGGCCCTTGAGGTCCGGTGCCAGCGATGAAGAGCTGAAAGCCATATTCAGGAAGGCCGTGGCCATGAGGGAGCCGTTCTACAAGCCAGCCAAGGATCCCAACCGTCCTTAAGCTCGTTACATCTCGCCGGACTTCCTCAGCTCGTCTATGAACTCCTCGTAATCCCTGGTCCTGCCAGTCCTCTCGTCCTCTTCAGCCCCCCGGATGGCCTTCATGAGCTCCTCGTCGGTCAATACCTCTAGCGTTTCGAGCAGCCCTCCGAGGAACTCGCTCACCCGCCTCAGGAACTCCTTAGCGGTAAGGAAGGGCCCCTTTGTGACCATCGCCACCACCCGTCCCTCCTGCCACTCACGACAGGTAAGCCCTATCGCCAGGCTGGCCGTAAGCTCGTGAAAACGGCCATCGGAAGGCCGGGGATTCGTGCCTCCCTCGGGCAAGGCTAATAAGGCCCTCCCGCCGAGCCCCCTTACGGTGCCGCCGTAGCTCAGGTGGTAGAGCGGCGGGCTGTTAACCCGCAGGTCGTGGGTTCAAGTCCCACCGGCGGCGCCAATATACGTGTGTTCCCTCTAGGGCCCAGCTCACAGTATGCCCAGTCTCATGGCCACGTCTACCGCCTTGTATTCGGGCCTTAGCTTCACTATCGCCTTCTTCTCGCCCCTCGGCGTTATCAGCGTCCATACCTTCTCGACCTTCACGTCGAATAGCTCTTCCACGGCCCTCTTCACCATCTGCTTGTTGGCCTTCAGGTCCACTATGAAGACTAGCTTGTTCTCCTCCTCTACCATACGCATGGTCTTCTCCGTCATTATCGGGTACTTCACGACCTTGTACGGGTCGAAGCCCCCGGCCATCTCGACCGCCTGGGACGGGGCCTCGTGGTTAAAAATAAGGCTTGGCCTGGCTTTGAGAGGCCGTGGGCGGAGATGTACGTGTTCAAGGTGGTGCTGATAGGTGATGGCGGCGTTGGGAAGTCCACGCTGAGGAGGAGGTTCATGGGGGAGACGTTCAGCGGCCAGTACATAATGACCATAGGAGCCGATTTCTCGGCCAAGATCGTGGAGCTGGACGGCAGGCGTGTGAAGTTTGTGATATGGGACCTAGCTGGCCAACCGCACTTCAGGGAGGTGAGGGCTGACTTCTACAGGGGGGCCAGCGGGGCCCTCCTGGTCTACGACATAACGAGGCGTGAGACCTTAGAGCACGTACCGTCCTGGATGGAGGAGTTCGTGAGGAACTCCGGCCGGGCGGACCTAGCGGTCGTTTTAGTGGCGAACAAGATAGACCTCAGGAGCCAGGCCCGAGATGCCGTAACGATGGAGGAAGGGATCAGGATGTGCGAGTACCTCAAGGCCCAATTCGGTATCCCAGTGGATTTCATAGAGACCTCGGCCAAGACGGGCGAGAACGTGGAAAACGCGTTCCTCACGCTGGCGAGCAGGCTGTTGGAGAAGAAAAGAAGTTACGGCTTAACTTAGACGACCTCCTGTTGCTGGGGGCCTTTCGCGTACCTTGAGTAAATGATGGCCATGTTTGCCAAGACGAGCGAGGTAGCCACCGGAGGGAGGTAGAAACTGAGCAGCCTGAGCGTCAGCCTCACGGCATCTCCGATGGGCAGGAAACTCAGGTCTAAGAGCCGCGAGATGATGTCTAAGGCGAGGGAGATTAACCCCACCAGCCAGACCAGCCCTAGGGCCGTGAACTTGCCGGACAAGAGGCTCCCGTAAAGCCTAGAGCTTATGGCAAAGCAAGAAGCAGACGCCACGGCGTAAGCAATCAGGAGCAACGAGTTCAGGGCCATGTCAACCGGGGGTAAGGGCATGGTTCTCCACCTCATGCCCCGAACTTCCTGAACTCTTCCCCGTGCCTGGTCCTCATGGCCGCCTGCACCTTGGCTATTATATCGCTTGCCAGGACGCCCATCAGTGGCTTGACCTCCTGGCTCAGCGTGGAGAAGAAGGACTTAAACATCTCTGAGACCTCGTTGGGCGTGTGGAGCCAGGCAAGCCTGTCTGCCTCCCTGACTTCTATACCGCCTTCTTCCCTCTGGTTCAGCCATGGCTGACCCCAGCTCGCCACAGCCCTGGACAAGGCTGCCTTGACTACATCGTAGCCCAACAGGTCCCTGAGATCCTTGAGGTACTCGTTAAGGGCCTCCTCGTAGGCCTTGGCTACTTTCCTCACGGGCTCTGATATATTTACGTCAACAAGGCCCATTTCCACGAGCTTCTCAATCCTGTGGATGGCTTCATCAACGCTCAGGCCTGCCTCAGCTGCTATCTCGGCCACCGTCCTCCTCCCGTCCACGAACCTGAGGACAGCCCATAGCTCCCTCGGTATAGTAACGTCCTTGCCGAGCTCTACCTGGCCAAGCCTGGGCACGTGGTAGGAGCTCACGGCTATCACGGACATCACTCTATCGCAGACCTCGCCAAAGGGCTCGAACAAACTCGTGTCGTTGTCCCAGGCCTCTAACCTCGGGCCGTAGAGCTCCTCGAACTCCCTGACCAAGGCCCTCAGGTATTCCTCGGCTATGAGGCTCCTGTGGTCCACTATCAGGGCACCGTAGACCTTCTGGCCCGTCTCTATCATTATGGTGAAGCCCTTTGCCTCTATGCACCTGAGGGCTGGCCCGCCTATCGGCGATATCTCCTTGACGAAGCTACCTATGGCCGTGAGGAAGCTGGCTATCAGGTCCGGCTGTATTTTCTCTGGTGCCAGGTTCCTTGAGAAGAGCGGTATGCCGTCCTTGTTCATTATGAACATGGCGTATACCTTTGCCAACTCGGGCCCCGTGGTGACTGGGGAGCTGGCGTAAAAACTTAATACCGTTTTACCTTGCCGTCTTCTCCCACCGCAGCTACCTTGTAGCCTAGAGCCGCCAAGTGGAGGTTGAGAACGCCCGGCAGGACCATTAGGAGCACGGGGCCGTAGGAAGCCAGCTTCTTCCTAAGCCTCAGGAACTCCTTGGCCAGCCTGGGCCAGGGCCAAGGGCTTTTCATGCCGAAGGCCCTGACGAGTTCTGACAGAGATCCTATTCGGCCGGAAGTGTAGTAGGAGACGGCGTAAACGGTCCACTTAAGGGCCTCAAGCACGTACTTGAGGGCTAGGTCCGTTATAGGGCAGAAGAAGGAGGCCCCGAAGGCAAGGGAGAAGCAAACCATGAGGTTCCTTAGGAGCTGAGATGCCTCCCGCTTGGCCGGGGGGCTCAGGCCCTCGGGGAGGCTCCCGTAGATGACCTTGCAAGTCCTGAGGACGCTCCCGAGCACTATCTCCCTCGGGGCCATGAGGGCCGTGAGGACCTGGGATGTCCCGAAGATACGCCTGAAGTCCAGGCTCCTCAGGTCCTTCTCCCTGCACACGAAGGGCGAGTGGAACATGCCCGTGGCCTTCTCCAGTGACCAGAAGAGATGACCGAGGAGCCCCTTGGGTCTCGGGCTCCGGCTCAGCCACGAGAGCCTAGACCAGATGGCCTTTACCTCTTCATCGCAGCAATCGTCGTCTAGGATCACCAAGAGGTCGATATCGCTGGCCCAGGAGGGTTCTTCCCCCATGACGGTGCTCCCGAACAACACCAGGGCCCTGACGTGTCCTGCCTTGTCCCCGAGGGAGGAGAACACTTTCTCGGCCAGCGAACGCTCATCAACGGTCTTCAACGCCTACCACCTTGTTCAGCCATCCCGTGAAGCCCAAGAGCTCTAAGAGGCTGTCCAGCTTGTCCGCGAGCCAGACCACCAGGGCTACTCTGCTGGCTGGTGGCCTCCCCGATATTGGGAACATGTGGTCCCTGATGGCCCTGACCACGATCTCGTCTTCTCCCAGGTCCCTCGCCACCCGGGCTGATTTCCCCGCGTGCTCTAATATAGCCTCGAGGATGCCGGAGCCAGCATCGTAACCCACGTCGTGGAGGAGGCCAGCCCTCGCACAAGCCCTCTCGTCCGCACGGAAGAGATGTGCCATCCTGTAGGCCAGATAGGCCGTCCTGAGGCAGTGGGATGCCCTGCCCCCCGGGCTGGATATAGAGTGGGATGGGTAGGTCTTCAGCTTCTCAAGGACACCAGATAACAATATATCGGATATCAGGGACCTAAAAGGCCCTCTCATGACCTCTCCTTTTCTCCCGCTGGCTCGAGGCCGAGCT
>NJEJ01000071.1 GCA_002255025.1 Candidatus Bathyarchaeota archaeon ex4484_135
TGCCTAAAAATCAGTAAGCCTGGCCTGGCCCAGGCCGGTCAGGAACCAGGCGTAAGGACGCTTGCCCTTCCTGGCCACTATGCCCTCACGTTCTAGGGAGGCCAGGTGGAGCCTGACAGATGAGTAGCTCAGGCCCGTCCGGTCTGCTATCTGGGCCATGGTGAGACCCGGCTCTCCCTCGAGGGCCTTCAATATCTTCGTCCTGGCGTCTAAGCCGGGCCTTACGTTCCTCTTACGGATCAAATAGGCCTTTGGGTGGTAGGGCATTCCGGCTGAAATATGACCGAGGCTCTTAAGAGCGTTATGCTTCCCGAGCGGTCATCAACATCTTCATGGCATTTTGTCGCCCTGCCCTGGAGGTCGGTCAAATAGATGCGAGGGCACAATTAATAAAGGGGATTTTCTTCACGTCGAGATGAGCATGAGGCTGAGGGCGGTATTCGAGAGATCCTGCCCCAACTGCGGCGGGAGGATAAGCGATATAAGGCTCCTCATGGGCATACCGTGCGATAAGTGTCTCCCCCTGCCAGATGAAGAACTCTCGGAAAAGCTAAAGGGCCTGAGCAAGGAAGAAGCCATGATTTTCTGCCTCGAGAAGCTGAAGGAACTCGGCACCCTGAAGCACTACGCCAGCTTAGTTGAGTTCCACAGGAAGGTGGCGGACTTTGAGGCCTTCTTCGAGAAGGCCCTTGGATGTCCTCCCTGGAGTGCTCAAAGGACGTGGGCGAGGAGGGTCCTCTCGGGCAAGAGCTTCGCCATAGTAGCACCTACCGGGAGCGGCAAGACGGCCTTCGGCTCCATCCTGGCCCTCTACATGGCCTCTAAGGGCCTGAAGAGCTACATACTCGTCCCTACGTCCCTCCTCGTCAAGCAGGTGTATGAGAAGGCGATCTCTATGGCCGATAGGGTGGGCCTAGAGGCCAAGATAGTGTGCTACCACTCCATGCTCACGAAGAAGGAAGCCGAGGAAGCTCTAAAGGCCATAAAAGAAGGGGATTTCGATGTCCTGATAACCACATCGTTCTTCCTGGCCCGCAGGCGTGAGCTGCTCGAGGGCCGGAAGTTCGACCTCATATTCGTGGACGATGTAGATGCCTTCCTCAGGTCCTCTAAGAACGTGGATGTGGTCTTGGAGATGCTGGGTGTACCGCCCGAGGCCATAGAGAAGGCACTCGAGGTCCTGAAGCTGAGGACCGAGATATCAAAGCTGCTGAGGGAGAAGAAGGCCTCAAAGGAACTCGATGAGCTGAGGGAGAAGCTCCTCGAGCTGGAAGCGGAAATAGAGGCCGTGAGGGAAGCCCCAGGCAAGGGGGTCCTCATCGTATCAGGTGCTACCATAAGGGCCAAGAGGACCAAGCGTATCAAGCTCTTCAGGGAACTCTTAAGCTTCGAGGTAGGAGGCCGTTCTGAAGGGCTCAGGAACGTGGAGAACGTCTTCGCCATCCCGGAGGGGCCCTTAGAGGAGACCGTCTTGGACCTGGTTAAGCGGCTCGGCCCCGGAGGCCTCGTCTTCGTCCCGTTAGATAAGGGCTCTGCTTACGCGGAAGAGCTGGCCGAGTTCCTGAAGGAAAAAGGCATCAGGGCCGAGGCCTTCACGAGGGCCCGGAAGAAGGTGGTAGATGCCTACGTCTCGGGCGATCTGGACGTGCTAGTAGGCGTCGCGTCCTTCAGGAGCCCCCTCGCCCGTGGCATAGACCTGCCGGCCAGGATACGCTACGCCGTCTTCGCTGGCGTCCCGAAGATGAGGATAAGCTTGGCAATATCCGAGTTCAGGCCCCACAGGGCCGTCATACTCCTGGCGAACCTCAGGGACGTGCTGTCGGGCGAGGAAGCCGATAGGGCTGATGCCTACATAGCGAGGCTGAGGCGTATATCAGTCCTGCTTAGGCGTGATGAACTCAAGGAGATCGTCCAGGCCCTTGCGGAGGGCAGGCGTCTATCAGGCTTCTTAGAGCACGCCAGGTCGTTCTTCGAGGAGGTCTGGCGTTTCCTGAAGGACCTCTTGGCCAGGCCAGACGTGAGGGAGGCCATCAGGGCCAGCCCGCACCTGTCCTTAGACGAGGAAGCTGGCGAGCCCTACCTGATAGTGCCCGACCCAGTGGGCTACCTCCAGGCATCGGGCCGTACATCGAGGCTGTACGCCGGCGGTATCTCCAAAGGCCTCTCGGTCCTGGTCGTGGATGACCAGAAGGCCTTCAACGGCCTCAGGAGGGCCCTCAGGTGGTATCTGGAGGAAATTGAGTGGCACTCCATAGAGGAGGTCGACCTCAAGGCCATAATGGCCGAGGTTGACCGCGATAGGGAGCTGATAAGGAAGCTGATGGCCGGAGAGCTCGTCATGGAGCTGAAGGACCCCATGAAGACGGCCCTCTTGGTGGTCGAATCTCCTACCAAGGCCCGGACCATAGCTAGGTTCTTCGGGAAGCCCACCAAGCGTGAGGTAGGCCCCCTAACGGTCTTCGAGATATCCACGGGCGATTTCTTCCTCAACGTGGTGGCCAGCAAGGGCCACGTCTTCGACCTCGTGACGAAGGGCGGCTTCCACGGCATAGAAGTCCATGACGGCCACTTCGTCCCCATCTACGGCACCATAAAGCGTTGTAGGAAGTGCGGCGAGCAGTACACGGACGATTTGGAGAAGTGCCCGAACTGCGGCGTGGAGTTGGACGACAAGGCCGAGCTGTTGGAGGCCCTCAGGAAGGTGGCGAGCGAGGTAGATGTGCTGCTCGTGGGGACGGACGCGGACGCAGAGGGCGAGAAGATAGGCTGGGACATAGCGACCGTCCTGGCACCCTACGTACGTGAGATAAGGCGTGTGGAGTTCCACGAGATAACCCGCAGGGCCCTCATGGAGGCCCTGAGGAACCCGAGGGAAATAGACGAGAGGCTCGTGGAAGCCCAGATACTGAGGCGTGTTGAGGACCGCTGGATAGGCTTCGAGCTCAGCCAGAAGGTCCAGGCCTACATGCACAGGAGGACCCTCTCTGCTGGCCGTGTCCAAACGCCCGTGCTCAGGTGGATTGTGGAGAGGTGCGACGAGTGGAGGAGGAGCTTCAAGGACTGCTTCGGTATAACGCTTGAGAACGGCCTTAAGGTCGTCCTGAAGCTCCCGAGGATGACGGCCAGGGAGATCGAGGCCCTCGTCGAAGAGCTCGAGAGCTCTAAGTGCGTCATAAAGTCCGTGGAGCACGAGGAAGTCGAGCTGTCGCCGCCACCTCCCTTCACGACGGACGCCATGCTGAGGGAGGCCTCCAGCAAGCTCAGGATGGGGGCCAAGCAGATAATGGCCCTGGCCCAGGAGCTCTTCGAGACAGGCCTCATAACCTACCACAGGACGGACAGCACCCGCGTCTCATCGGCCGGTATAGGCGTGGCGAAGGAATACATATCTGAGCGTTGGGGAGAGGAGTACTTCGCACCTAGGTCCTGGGCCCTGGGCGAGGAAGGAGCTCACGAGTGCATAAGGCCCACGAGGCCCATAGACGCCCAGAGGCTGAAGCAGCTCATAAGGATGGGCGTCATAAGGCTGGCCAGGCGGCTGAGGCCAGAGCACTTCGCCCTCTACGACCTGATATTCAAGCGTTTCATGGCGAGCCAGATGAAGAAGGCCCGCTTGGTCAAGCAGAAGGCGGTGGTGATCGTGAAAGGCCACGAGCTGGTGGCGGAAGGCTATTGCGAAGTCAAGGAACCGGGCTTCACGCTCATCAGGCCCGTCAAGCTGGTGCCGAAGGTATCAGAGGGCGAGGCGGTCGTAAAATCCGTGAAGCACTGGCTCGAGGCCGAAGTGAAGCTCTTCACGGAGGGCGAGCTCGTGGCCATGATGAGGGAGAGGGGCATAGGCAGGCCCTCGACCTACGCCAAGATAATATCGACCTTGTTAGAGCGTGGCTACGTGAAGCGTGATAAATGGGGCCGCCTCCACCCCACGAACCTCGGGAGGGCTGTCCTGAAGTTCCTCTACGACAGGTTTGAGCAGTACGTGTCCGAGGAGACGACCAGGCGTCTGGAGGAAGCCATGAAGGCCGTCGAGGAAGGAAAGGCCGATTACATGGAGATCCTCAGGGACCTCTACAGGGAGATAAGGGCCATCTCCCTGTAGAGGTTCGATTGAGCACGTGAGGTTTTTATAGGACCTCGGTCGCCATCTGGCCGAGAGGGGGCCGGAATGGGAAAGCGTATACTCGTCCAGAGGAGGGGCCGTGGTAGCCCCACGTTCAGGGCTAGCACGCACAAGAGGGTAGCTCCAGCTAAGTACCCGCCCTTAGACGGCGGCGAGGCCAGGACCCTGAAGGGCCTGGTGAGGGAACTCGTCCACGACCCAGGCCGTGGGGCACCGCTGGCCTTGATAGAGCTTGAGAACGGTCGCGAGTTCTACAACGTAGCTGTCGAGGGCCTGTATGAGGGCCAGATAATAGAGTTCGGGCCAGGTGCCTCGAACGCCATAGGAAACATAGTGCCGTTGGGCGAGGTCCCGGAGGGCACTCTGGTCTGCAACTTAGAGCTGAGGCCCGGCGACGGCGGCAAGATAGCCCGTTCCTCCGGTGCTTACGCGACCGTGTTGGCCCACACGCACGAGGGGACCATGGTGAAGCTCCCGTCCGGCCGGACGAAGCTCCTGAAGGACCGCTGCAGGGTCACCATAGGCGTGGTGGCCGGTGGGGGCCGTATTGAGAAGCCGTTCCTCAAGGCCGGCAAGAGGTACTGGTGGATGAAGGCGAAGGGCCACAAGTACCCGAGGGTCCGTGGTGTAGCCATGAACGCCTGCTCGCACCCGTTCGGAGGCGGCAGGCACCAGCACCCAGGCAGGCCTACCACCGTGTCGAGGCATGCTCCTCCGGGTGCCAAGGTAGGCCACATAGCTGCCCGCATGACGGGCCGCAAGGAGAAGAAGACCGTCCGCAGGAAGGGCAAGTAAGCTAATTAGGAACCGGCCCCCAGGTCCCCGTGGTGGTGAACATGCCCAAGGAGTTCAGGTACAAGGGCTATACGCTTGAGGAGCTGCAGAGGATGCCCATGGACGAGTTCATAAAGCTCCTGCCGGCCAGGCAGAGGCGTAGCTTGCTTAGGGGCCTCACGGAGGCCCAGAGGATACTGTTGGAGAAGATAAGGAAGGCGAAGAAGGCCGTGAAGGAAGGCAAGAAGGTCGTCATAAAGACGCACGTCAGGGACATGATAATACTGCCCGAGATGGTGGGCCTCACCATCCACGTCTACAACGGCAAGGAGTTC
>NJEJ01000072.1 GCA_002255025.1 Candidatus Bathyarchaeota archaeon ex4484_135
CCCGTCATGGAGGGGAAGGCCCTGCTCTTCAAATACCTCGGCGGCGTTGACGCCTTCCCGCTCTGCATAAGGACCAAGGACCCAGACGAGATAATCACGTTCCTGAAGTGGATCGAGCCAACGTTCGGCGGTATAAACCTGGAGGATATAGCTAAGCCAAAGTGCTTCTACATACTTGAGAAGGCCAGGGAGGAGCTTGACATACCTGTCTGGCACGACGACCAACAGGGGACGGCCACCGTGGTGCTCGCTGGCCTCATAAATGCTCTGAAGGTCGTGGGCAAGAAGATGGACGAGATCACGGTCGCCATGGTAGGCGTTGGTTCAGCTAACACGAGGACGGCCTTGGTGCTCATGAGGGCTGGCGTCAAGCCAGGGAACATAATAATGGTGGACTCGAAGGGCATCTTGCACCCGAACAGGAAGGACATAGAAGCCAAGAAAGGTGTCGAGTATTACAAGTGGAAGTTCTGCCTCGAGACGAACGCCGAGGGGCGTGAGGGCGGGATACCGGAGGCCCTGAAGGGTGCGGATGTCTGTATAGCCATGTCCAGGCCTGGTCCGGGCGTGATAAAGCCGGAGTGGATAAAGCAGATGGCCGATGATGCCATAGTGTTCACCTGTGCCAACCCGATACCGGAGATATGGCCTTGGGAGGCCAAAGAGGCAGGTGCACGCATAGTCGCCACGGGCCGCTCTGACTTCCCGAACCAGATAAACAACTCCCTCGGCTTCCCGGGCATCTTCAGGGGCGTCTTGGACGTGAGGGCCAGGACCATAACGGACGACATGTGCATAGCAGCTGCCAAGGCCCTTGCCGAGTTCGCCGAGAAACATCACCCGGGCGGGATAAGCGAGGACTACATAGTGCCGAGGATGGACGAGTGGGAGGTCTACATATACGAAGCAGTTGCCTGTGCTGAAGAATCGATACGGGAGGGCGTCGCCAGGCTGAAGCTGAGCCGCCAGGAACTCTGGGAAAGGGCGGAGAAGATGATAAGATCGGCCCGCGAGTCCCTAGAAGCCCTCATGAAGCATGGCATAATAAAGCCACCTCCGCCTGAGGAAGAGCTTCTAAAAGAATAAGCTTTTAGAATCGCCTGTTTTTCTCCTTTTATGCCCGCCTTCTTATATTCTCTAAGCCGGGTATCGAGGTACGGATAAGCTTAGTCCGATTCGGCCAACATGGGCACCTGTACGCTGCCTGGTAAATGAGCTACACTTAACTCCTCCCTGAGTGGACCACGCAGGTCTCTAAGCCTTATATTCGGCCTCGACGAGCCCATCTTGAGCATGAGGCCCCTCGAGTTCATTCATATGGCTGATGTACACCTGGGATATGCCCAGTACAACCTCGAGGAAAGGCTGAGGGATTTCGAAAGGGCCTTCAGGGAGGCCGTGGACAAGATACTCGACATAAAGCCAGATTTCGTCCTTATATGCGGCGATTTGTTTCACCATCCCAGGCCCTCGAACGAGACGTTGGAGTTCGCCATAGAACAGCTCTGCCGCCTCAAGACGGCCCGTATACCCGTCCTAGCCATAGATGGCTCTCACGACTCAGCACCCAATTCCGTGACGGGCACCATACTCAGGCCCCTAGATAGTGCTGGCCTGTTGACCTACCTGCCGAAGAGGCCCGGTTCTTCCATCGAGCTAGGGGATTGCTACATCTACGGCATAGGCTACCTGCGGTCCAGGGCGAGGAAGGCCGAGCTGCAGGAGTACGTCAAGGAAGTACCGCCGACGCCTGACCCCTCTAAGTTCAACGTGATGGCCTTCCACACGGCTCTCTCCATCGGGGAATTAGGTATCCCGAGACATGCCGCTAACATAGGGCCATCTGACCTGCCGAGGGGCTTCGATTACTATGCCGGAGGCCACATCCACAGGCCCTTCCTGGCCAGGCTGTCCGAGTTCGGCCTGCCGGGAGAGGGCTATCTGGCCTACAGCGGCTCCACCGAGACGGTCAATTATAGGGAAGCAAGTTTCGACAAAGGTTTCTTCCTCGTGAGGGTCTCGGCCGATAAGGAAGTAGAGGTCGAGCGTATCAAGCTCGAGGGCACTAGGAAGTTTGTGGTCTTCGAGGAAGACATAACGGGCTTAAGCCCCTCAGAGGCTGGCAGGCAGTTGGCCGAGCGTGTTAAGGCCCTCGACGAGCGTGGGGCTGTGATAGTACCTATCATAACTGGCAGGCTGCCGCCTGGAGCCCTCAGGAGCGATGTAGACCTGGGCCTCGTGAGGTCGGCTGCCGAGCTGGCCTTGACCGTGAGGCCCGTGGTAAGAGTCGAGGAAGCAGAGCTGGAGGAACTCCCGTCCTTCTCAGAAGAGAGGGAGGACCTGAAGACCCGTGCGTACAGGTACTTTCTCGAGGCCTTCAGGAACAGGTGCCCAGAGGGCATGGACCCGGAGAAGCTGGCCAGGACGGCTGTTGAAATACTTGACCCGCTCCTCTCGGGGGATAAGGAGAAGGTCAGGTCTCTGTTGGAGGGATTGATATGAGGATAAAAGCCGTGAGGTTAGAGAACATAAGGTCCCATAAGAACACGCTCGTGAGCTTCGACAGGGGCTTCAACTGCCTCATAGGAGGCCTCGGTGCCGGTAAGACGAGCATATTATATGCCATAGATTTCGCCCTCTTCGGGGAACCGCTCGGCAGGAGCTACGCCTACTTGCTCAGGGAGGGCGAGGATAGGTCTCGTGTCACACTCTGGTTCACGCACAACGGCTCTGAGTACGTGCTCATAAGGGGCCTGAAGAGGACTGGCACGAGCATAACGCAGGACCTAGGTGTCCTCAGGTTCTTCAAGGACGGGAAGATCATAGCCGAGAAGAAGGCATCATCGGTCGCCGAGCAATTGGAGAGGGAAGTAGGGCTGGACAGCGAGCTCTTCAGAGAGGTCATGTGGGTAAGGCAGGAGAAGCTGAAGGAGATACTCGACATGAGCCCGAGGGACAGGCAGAAGAAGTTAGACGCCCTCCTAGGCCTATCCGACTTCGAGGAAGCCTGGTCTAAACTGAGGGAATTTGAGGCCTACTACAGGCGTGTCCTAGAGGTCTACGAGAGAGACCCGGACGTCTTAGCAGCAGGAAGGCTCGAGGAAGAACATGCTAAGCTGGTGGAAGAGCTGGCTAGGATATCCTCGGAAATGGAGGAACTCGCCCTTGAGATAGATAAGGTCAACAAAGAAGTGGAGGAAGCCAGCGTTAAGGTAGCCGAGCTTGAGGAAGCCAGGAGGAAGCTCGAGAAGCTCAGGGAGAAAAAGGCAAGCCTCCAGGCGTCCATAAGGGAGGCCAAGAGAACCATAGAACGCCTTTCGAACGAGCTGGAGACTAGGAGGAAGCGTCTAGCTAAGCTCGAAGCTGAGCTCAAATCCCTGCTCGAAGAAGAAGCCGAGCACAGACGTTCTCTCATCTTGTTCGGCCTCGAGATAAGTGCTTCTCTGGAGGAGGCCGGGGGAGCACTATCCAAGATAGCGGAGGAGCTAGAGGAGCTGAAGGAAAAAGCCATAAGAGTGCAGAGGGACATAGAGGCGGCAAGGGAGAGGCTCGAGCTCATATCACGTGAGAGCATATGCCCGACCTGCCTCAGGTTCATAGACGAGACGTATAGGCGTGATCTGACCTCGAGGCTGAAGAAAGAGTTGGTTAAGAAAGAGCACGAGCTAGAGGACCTCAGAGGACGAGTTGACGAGCTCTCGGCCCGTAGAGATAACCTCAGGAAGACCGTGGAAGCCCTCAGGGTGTTGGAGGCCCGTAAATCTGAGCTGAAGGCCAGGATAGAAGATGAGAAGGCCCTCTTGGAGCAGGGCGAGAAGGAGCTTGATTCGACCAAGATGAGGTTCGACATGCTGAAGGTGGAGCTAGAGGACGTGAGCTCGAAGCTGGAAGAACTCAAGGAGGCTGAAATCGAGGAAGCCAGGAGGGAGCTCGAGGCCAAGAGGAGGAAGCTTATGGAGCTTGAGGCCAAGCTCGAGAACCTGAAGAACAGGAAGGAGCTGGTCAAGGAGAGGCTGGCGGATTGTGAGAAGAGGCTGAAGCTGGCAGAGGAGAAGCGTAAGAAAGCCGAGGTGGCGAAGAAGCTCATAGAAGTCGTGAAGCTGCTCAGGTCGGCCTACAGGGGCGTCCAGCCGCACCTCAGGACGGAGATAGTGAAGGCCGCCAAGTTCTACATACAGCGTGTCTTGGACGAGATATCTGGCCCAGAGGGCTCCTACATGGTGGTTGAGGTAGGCCAGGACTACACGCCCGTGGTAAGAGTGGATGGCCGTGAGAGACCTATAACGCACCTCTCCGGCGGGGAGAGGACGCTGTTGGCCCTGGCCTACAGGATAGGCATGGGTCTACTGATAATGCAGATGAGGATGGCCAAGCCCTTCGACATCCTGCTCCTCGACGAGCCTACGGAGAGCCTGGGCCGGGAGGACATGTCCATAGACAAGATGGCCGACGCCCTAGCTAGGCTCAGGACGGTGGAGCAGGTCATAGCCGTCACGCACAGTGAGGCCTTCGCGGAGAAGGCGAACCACGTCATAAGGGTGGAGAAGGTGGACAACGTCAGCCGCGTCAGGGTCGAATCCAGGGCGAGCCCAAGGACTTAGCCATGCCGGACAGGCCCCTTTTCCCGCTCAAGCACGTCTTGGTTTATGCCTGGGAACTCAGGACCGCCAGGAGTCTTGACGAGGTAGCCGAGAGGCTTGAGGAAGCCAAGTTCTACGTCGTGAGGCCCAGAGAAGACATCTTGGTCATGACCAGCCTGGCCAGGCCGGGGGCCGTGGTGCTCATCATGGTCGAGAGGGAGCTGGGCCACGGGGACCTCATCGTGGTCCAGACGCCCGAGGGGCCATATGGCCACGAGGATATTCTGAGGGCCATTCCCGTCTTCGCTAGGATAGCTGGCATAAGGCTGAAGGGCCTCTGGCCGAAGGCCCGATCAAGATAGGCCTCCAATGGCCTAGAGGATCTTTATCCAGTAGCGGCTGGCGTCCCTGAGGACTACGCTATGCTCTAAGGCCCTCTTGAATTCCTCGGGCGTGAGGAGGAAGATGTCGGCAGCCTTCTCGAACTTCCAGGCCCGGTAGGCCAGGCTTATACGCTCGTCCTTCCGGAGGCCATGAACAGAAGGGCTCACGACCAACAGGTCTATATCGCTCACGTCTAAGCTATCGCCACGGGCTATGGAGCCGAACAAGTAG
>NJEJ01000073.1 GCA_002255025.1 Candidatus Bathyarchaeota archaeon ex4484_135
GCCGAAGTGGTCTGCACGAACTGCGGCTTAGTAATAGAGACGGACCTAATGGACCAGGGCCCTGAGTGGAGGGCCTTCGATTCTGAGGAACGCTCCGACAGGGTGAGAGTAGGTGCTCCGATAACGTTCACCATACACGACAAGGGGCTCACGACCGTCATAGACTGGCGTGATAAGGCCGTAAGAGGCGATGAGGTCCCGCCGGACAAGAGGGCCCAGATAAGGAGGATGAGGAAGTTGCACAATCGTATAAGGATATATGATGCTCAGGAGAGGAACCTATCCCACGCCCTGTCTGAGCTGACCCGTATAGCAGATAAATTGGGTATCCCCAAGAACGTAGTTGAGACGGCAGCCGTCATCTACAGGAAGGCCGTGAGCAAAGGGCTCGTGAGGGGCCGCTCCATACAGAGCATGACTGCCGCCACGCTCTACATAGCCTGCAGGACCTGCGGTTTCGTCAGGACGTTAGACGAGATAGCCGAGGCCTCTGGGACGAACAAGAAGGAAATAGGGCGTAGCTTCAGGTTCCTCGTGAACGAGACGAAGATGTATGTCCCGCCCCTCACGCCCAAGGACTACGCCACACGTCTCCTCAGCAGGCTGAGGATGAAGGGCGACGCAGAAGACATAGCCTACAGGACCTTGGAGCTGGCCAGCCAGCTGAGGCTCACGAGCGGCAGAGGGCCCATGGGCATAGCGGCTGCGGCCGTCTACGTGGCATCCGTCTTGACGGGCGAGCGTAAGACCCAGCGTGAGATAGCGGAGCTGGCCAGGGTGACAGAGGTCACCATAAGGAACAGGTATAAGAGCATAGTGAAGAACATGTTGTTCATCGTCCACCTCTGAGGGCCTTATTAGACCAACATGCATTTTTGTCCTTCTCTCATAACTCGACTACGAAGCGGTAGAAAACGGCCTCGCCAGCCGTCGGGCTCTTCCTCCTTATCTCTATTATGTCGCCTGGCCTAGCCCCTATGGCTATCACGGCCGGGTCGGAGGCCCTTATCCACGGCAGCTGGTAGGGCTTGACCCTGTACTTCTCCAAGACGGCCTTGGCTTCCTCGGGCGAGAGGACTCTGTGCTCGGGTACCATCTCGTGCTTGAATATGTTGAAGGGCGGGAACTCCTTCGGTATGAATTCTATCCTGACGTCCTTATGCCTCCTGGCTGCCGACCTAGCGTCCTTGGTGTACCTCCCCTTCGCTATCACTATGCCCTTGGAGGCCCCCTCCGCGAGCATCAGCCTCCTGAAGGCCTCTACGTGCTTGGGGCCTATGTTCGTGGTCGTTGAGGAGCAGAGGAACAGCACGGGCTTGCCTTTATCGTCCTTAGCCCTTATGAGGGTCATGCCCTTGAGCTCCCGGGGCTCCTCTAAGACCTCGGATTTCTCCTCCTTGTACTTCCTTATCTCTATCAGCACCCGGGCCTTCTTCTCTCCCTATGGGAACGGCCTTGAGGCTGTTTGGTACATCGGGCATAAGGGGCCTGGTGAACCGGGAGCTAACGCCCAAGTTGGCCATGGAGGTCGGCATGGCCCTTGCCAGCTTAAGGGGGCCCGGGACCTACTTGCTCGCCCGTGACGTACGCGGGACGGGTCAGATGCTCGCCATGGCCTTCTCCTCTGGCCTCATGGCCTGTGGAGGCGACGTGATCTACCTCGGCATGTTGCCGACGGGTGCTGTCGGCTTCCTGACCAGGGAACTCGGTGCCAAATCAGGCTGTGTCGTAACGGCCTCGCATAACCCGCCCGAGTATAATGGGCTCAAGCTCTTCAGGCCGGATAGCTCTCCCTTCTGGCCCGAGGAGCAGGAGGAAGTGGAGAACGCCATCAGGGAAGGGGCCTTCAAGCTGTCCGGTTGGGATGAGGTAGGCTCTTATAAGACCTCGGACGAGTCGGGCAGGTACATCGAGGCCCTCTCGGGCCTAGTGGAGCTGAGGCGTAAGTGGAAGGTGGTCCTCGACCCGGGCTGCGGCTCGGCTAGCATTTTGGCACCGGCTTTGTTCAGGGCTGTCGGCTGCGAGGTCTTGGTCATAAACGGCCAGCCTGACGGGACCTTCCCAGGCAGGAACCCCGACCCGAGGCCTGACACGGTGGGCGGCCTCATGTCGGCCGTGAGGGAATCGGGTGCTGATGTCGGATTCGCTTACGACGGTGATGCAGACAGGATGATCGTGATAGACGAGCGAGGACAGTTCGTCCCATTCGACGTGGCCTTAGCTGCCTTCGCGTCTTACGTCGTCAGCTCGAAGGGCGGTGGCTTGGTCATCACGACCGTAGAAGCCTCCTACTGCGTGGACAAGGCCGTGGAGGAAGCGGGAGGAGAGGTCCTGAGGACGAAGGTGGGCGACCCTTCCGTCTCCAAGGAGGTCGTGGAGCATGGGGCCGTCTTCGGGGGCGAGCCCTGTGGTGCTTGGGTGATACCGGACGTGCACTACTGCGTGGACGGCATCTTAGCCTCCCTCATGGTCCTAAGGGCCCTGGACGAGAAAGGCCTGAGGCCCTCCGAGTTCTTCGGACGCGTGCCCCACTTCCACACGGCCAGGGAGAAGGTCCCGTGCCCAAACGAGTTCAAGAAGGCCGTGATGGAAGAGCTGAGGACACGCCTCTTAGAGGCCTTCAGGGATGTGGTCAGGACTATAGAGATAGACGGCCTCAGGGTAGAACTCCAAGAGGGCTGGGTCCTCGTCAGGCCCTCCGGCACGGAGCCGGTGATAAGGATAACGGCGGAGGGCAGGACAGCTCAGGAAGCCCATGAGCTAGCCTCAAAAGCTCTTGAAGTAGTGAAGAAGACCACGGAGGAGTTCTCGGCTCGCTCTTTTTAAGACGTGCGAGGCCGTGGTGTTGGGCTTGTTAGCCTTAATCCTAGCTGGCGGAAGGGGCGAGAGGCTCAGACCGCTCACGCTGACTAGGCCGAAGGCCCTGCTAGAGGTAGGAGGGAAGCCCATCCTCTCCTACGTCCTAGAAGCCGTCAGATCGGTCGGCATAAGGGAAGCCGTGCTGGTCGTGAAGTACATGGAGGACGCTATAAGGTTCTGGCTTAAGGACGGCTCTTCCTTCGGCCTGAAGGTCAGCTATGTGAGGCAGGAGGAGGTCAGGGGGACGGCGGACGCAATATCTTCTGCCCTGGACGTCCTAGAGAGCCGGGAAGAGGTCCTCGTGGTCCACGGGGACCTGCTCATAAGCGGTGAGGCCCTGAGGCCCGTGATAGAAGAACACGAGAAGCACAAGCCCGTGGCGACGTTGGGCGTGGTAGAGGTCAAGAGGCCCTCCGAGTTCGGCATGGTGTTGACTGAGGACGGCTGGCTCAGGGACCTGATCGAGAAGCCGTCGAAATGGGAATGGCGGCCTCTTGCCAACTCCGGCATATACGTGCTTTCGAGGGAGGCCCTTGAGGCCATGAGGGAGGTCAAGCCCACAGAGGAAGGCGAGTACAGGGCCACGGACGTGCTGAAGGGGTTTGCCCAGAAGGGCGATTACGTGAGGGTGGCCGAGATAAGGGCATCTGATTGGCTGGACGTCGGCAGGCCCTGGGACCTGCTCGAGGCCAACGAGAGGGTCCTTAAGTCCATCGAGCCGGACGTGCGTGGCGATGTGGAGCCAGGTGCCCACATACTGGGGCCGGTGGTGGTCAGCGAGGGGGCCAGGATACGCTCGGGGGCCTACATAGAGGGGCCAGCCTATATAGGGCCCGGGGCCGACGTAGGGCCGAACTGCTACATAAGGCCCTACACGAGCGTAGGGGCCAAGGCCAGGATAGGCAACGCCTGCGAGATAAAGAACAGCATAATCATGGAGGGGACGCACATAGCCCACCTTTCCTACGTGGGCGACAGCGTGATAGGGGCCTACTGCAACCTCGGGGCCGGGACCATAACGGCTAACCTGAGGTTCGATAAGGCGAACATCAAGATGATGGTAAGGGGCAGGAGGGTCGACACGGGCCGCAGGAAGCTCGGCGTCATAATGGGCGATCACGTCCAGACGGGCATAGGGGTCCTGCTCATGCCGGGCGTGAGGATATGGCCTAGGTGTTGGATAGGGCCGAACTTGGTGGTCTACAAGGACGTAACGGAGGAAGGGACCTTCGTCCTCCTCGAGCAAGAGCTGGCCTACAGGGAAGCGGGGGCAAAGCCCACGTGAGGGCTAGGGTGCCTGAGGCAAACGTGGTGGTGAAGGACTGGAGGCGTGTCGAGCTCAAGATAGCCCTCTGCTACCCGAACATATATAGGGTCGGGATGGCTGGCCTCCCCATAAGGCTCCTTTATGCCTTGTTCAACTCCAGGGAGGATGTCGCCTGCGAGCGGTTCTTCCTGCCCGGCGAAGGGCTTGACCTGCCCGAGCCCTTGAGTATGGAGAGCGGGAAGCCTCTATCGGATTTCGACGTGATAGCCTTCACCTTCCAGTACGAATGGGATTACGTGAACGCGGTCCGCATGCTCCTCATGGCCGGCATAAGGCCCAGAAGGGAGGAGAGGAGGCGTGCCGGTGGCCCGCTGGTGTTAGCTGGTGGGCCCTGCGTGATGGAGAATCCTATGCCCATGTCAGATTTCGTGGACATCTTCGCCATAGGCGATGTAGAGGCCCTCTTGGACCCGTTAGTGGACGGGCTTAAGGACGCCCTGTGCTCTGGCAAGCCTGGCCCGGTCAAGGATTTAGCAGACATCAAGGGCCTCTTCGTCCCCGGCTCCTCCGAGCGAGCCGAGAGGGTGTGGCTAAGAGACTTAGACGAATCGCCTGCACCTGAGGCCCAGCTCCTCCCACTCGTGGAAAAAGGCCCCCTGGCCTCTCCCTTTGGCGTGACCTTCAACTTGGAGGTGACGAGGGGGTGCGGCCGCGGATGCCGTTTCTGCCTCATAGACCACATAACCAGGCCCAGGAGGGATAGGAGCGTTGAAAACGCCCTTGAGAAACTCGATTTGGGCCTGAGGTTGACGCCAGCCAAGAAGGTGCTCCTCGTGGGAGCCGGCATCTCTGACCACCGGGGCCTCAAGGACGTATGCGAGCACGTATTGGACATGGGCTACGAACTCTCCGTCCCCTCCATAAGGCCCGACAAGGTGGATGAGGAACTGGTGTCCCTATTGGCTAGGGGGGGCCAGAGGAGGCTCACGATAGCACCTGACGGCCCCACACCTAAGATGAGGTACATCATAAACAAGCAGATGGATGACGAGATCGTCTTAGATGCCTGTAAAGCCGTCCTTAAGTGTGGCATGAAGGCCGTCAAGCTCTACTTCATCATAGGCCTCCCGGGCGAACAAGAGGAGGACGTACGGGCCATAGTGGAGCTGGTGAAGGCAGTAGCAAACTTGGGCTTCGGGCCTAAGGGCGTCCACGTCAGCATAAACCCGCTAGTCCCGAAGCCCTGGACCCCGTTCCAGTGGGCTGGCATGGCTGATTTGGCCTACATCAGGTCATGCCTCAGGGCCATAAGGTCGGGCCTGAAGGGGGATGGCAGGATCGTCTTGAGCGGCCTAGACCCGAGGGTGGCCAGGCTGCAGGCCGTCTTGTCCCTTGGGGGCCCGGAGCTCGGCAGGGCCATAGAACTCGCGGCCATCTATGGCGGCGGCCTGGGGGCCTGGAGGAGGGCCTTCAGGGAAGCTCGGATTGACCCTAATGCCTACCTCAGGCCCAGGGAACCAGGTGAGGCCTTGCCCTGGGAGGTCGTGAAGATCGGCTTAAATAAGTCCTGGCTCCTAAGGGAATACGAGAAGGCCTTGGCAGGCGAGCCGACACCGCCCTGTTGGGTCGAGTGCTCGTCCTGCGGGGTGTGCAGCCGTGGAAATAGATAAGGAGAAGTTCAGGCGTGCCTTCCCCCACCTGGCACAGGCCCGCGAGATAATAGATTACCTAGAGCGTAAGGGCCGTATAACGCCTGAATATGCGGAGAAGCTAAGGAGGCAGCTGAAGGAAAAGGGCTTGAGGAGCTTCGGACCCAAGAAGGAGCCCGGCTACTACTTCAAAGAAGCAGGCTACATATGACCGCTGGCTAGAGCTTCTTCAGCTACCTTCTTCAGGAGCCCGGATAGCGAGGATGTGATATTCTGGCCTCTCAACGCCTCCACCAGTTCCCAGAAGCTTAAGAAGCCCTTAAGCCACCCGTAGGCCAGCAGGGCTTCAGCAGCATTTGCCAGATCGTGCCTGCTCATCCTCTTCGGTGCTGTTTCCCTCAGCCCGGACGTTCTTAAGGCCTCCGATAGGGCTCTGTTATCCAACCTATTGCCCGTCGGCCTCCCTAGGTCAAGAGATAGGGCAAGAGAATAAGCGAAGTTCACGAGGGCATCCCCGAGGGCTGCTAGGCCTTTATCGAGCATGACATCCCTCAAGGACTGGTGGCGGCCTGCGAGTTCCTCAAGATGCTTCTTCATGTTCTTCCACTCTTCCCCTCCTGAAGGCCTCCAGAGCCCTTGTGAAGAGCTCCCTGAACTCCTTGTTGGTCTTCCTGGCTCTTTCAACGGCCTCTAGGAGGGCCTCCTCCGGCTTCTTACGGCCCTTCGTCTTCACGTACAGAATGGACCTGATGGGCCTCTCGAGCGGGTGGACGACATCATAGCCCCCTATCTCGACCTCTGGGTCCCTCACGAGTTCCTTCTGCAGCAGGTTCAGTAGCGTGTGGCTCTCCCCGATTACCTCGAGCCTGAGTTCCCTGTCCGTTTTCTTCAGTACCTTCAGCTCCAACTTACCACCCCTCAGAGCACCACGGCCCCGTAATCTGATGCAAGCTTCCTACGCTCGATCGAGCCGCAGTTCTCACATATAAGCTTCTTGTCCTCCCTGGCCTTCAGCATGGAACCGCAGTTAGTACAGAAGGCGTATATGACGCCCAGTTTCTTCCCGGCCAGGCTCAGGTGCCTTATGCGGTTCTTCACGCTTATGACCTTGGCCCTCAAGATGTCGCCCGGCCTGCAGACGTTGAACATGTTCTTCACCCTGAGGCCCACGTTGGATATGTGCAGCAGTCCCGTGAAGAAGTTCGCGAGGTGCCTGTGCCCTACCATCCATATCCTGACGAGCGAGTAAGTCTGGTGCGTATTGGACACCTCGCCTACCACTATGCTGCCGGGCTTGGGGATGGAATTCGCCCCCTTTGGTTCCACGGGCCTGAAGACCGTGACCTTCCTATCGTTTAGGTTGAGGAGGAGGAAGCCAGCTCTCGAGGCTCTTATCTCGCCGCTGTCCACATAGGTCCCCTGGCCGGGCAAGAATTCCTCAATCACGCCCAGCTTATCGCCCGGTGCCACGAACATGCCTTGTCTGTCCAATGCTGATGGCATAGCCTTCCCTCTCGCCCACATAGTGGCCTATCAGATGGCTATAAAGCTGCCTTTATCTGCCTAACGGCTTACATAAAAGGAGGAGAGAGGCTTGGAATCAGCCATCGAGCATTATTTCGTACAGGGCCTCTTGGCCTCTTTCATCATGCTCATAACGCTTTACCTCATCACGCTCGAACACGCCTTTATAATGGTCTCCATGGGGGCTACAGCCTTCATAATCTTCGCCATGCCCAACAGCCCGACTGCGAAGCCTAAGAACATTTTGGGCGGCCATATGCTGGGCCTCTTATCTGGTACCTTATTCTCCTTAGTTCCGCGCCTTCAGACCTATCTGTTGGTGCTCGCTTGTTCCTTGGCCGTGGGGCTCTCCATAATATGCATGACCCTCACGAAGACACACCACCCACCAGCTTCAGGGACAGCCTTGGCTGTCGTCCTAACGGGCTTCTCCATCAAGGTCCTATTAGGAGTGATATTGGGCTCGGCTCTCCTCTCCCTGACTCATCATGCCCTCAGGAGGTACCTGAAAGACCTCTGATGCTGGCTAAGAGCAGCTCGGATATGTCCATGACCTTCAGCTTCTCCTCCAAGCCAGCCGTCTTGACGGCGTCCTCGAGCGTGACGAGACAGAACGGGCAAGCGACCGCTATGACATTTGCACCGGCCTCGACGGCCTCCCTCACCCTACGCTCCGCCAGCTTCTCGCCCGGGACATCAATCCACATGCGTCCACCGCCGCCCTCGCAGCACAGGCTCCTCGTCCTGTTCCTCTCGAACTCCAACAGCTCTACGCCAGGTATGGCCTCTATGACTTGCCTGGGCTCCTCGAATACGCCGTTCCTCTTCCCTAAGAAGCAGGGGTCGTGATATATGACGTTCAGGCTGAGGGCCTTCTCCGGCTTCAGCTTCCCCTCGTCCAAGAGGGCCGACAGGAACTGGGAATGATGGAGGATGTTCGGCACCTCACCGCCGTATAGGTTCCTCAGGGCGTTAAAGCCGTGCGGACAAGGCGTTACTATCCTCTCGACCCCGTAACGCTCGAACTTCGCTAGGTTGTCGCCCCTCAGCTCCTCGAAAAGGCCTTTCTCCCCCATGCTGTATATCTCGTTGCCACAACACGTTTCTTCTGTCCCCAGGACCGCGAAGTCGAGGCCAGCCTCGTGGAGCAGGATAGCCAGGGCCCTAGCTACCTCCTGAGCCCTCATGTCGTAAGCTGGCGTGCAGCCAACGAAGTAAAGCCACTCGAAACCTTCCGAGACATGCTTCAATTTGAAGCCCAAGCCCTCTGACCACTCGAGCCTTTTAGAGCGACCGCGGCCCCAGGGGTTGCCGTGTGTGTAAGCACTCTCCAGGGCTTCTATCAGGGTCCTTTCTATACGGCCCTCCTCGACCAACACGCTCCTCAGACCTATGATGGCCTCGAAGGGCTTCAGCTGCTTCGGGCACCTCAGCTCACAGGTCCCACAGGTCGTGCAGGCCCAGAGGGCCTCAACGGGCTCCAGGGGCAACTCGTAGAACAGGCCTACCTGCCTGACTATCCTGCGGACGTTCAGGGGTATCTTTATGGAGACTGGGCAGCCCCCCGTGCAGAGGCCACACTGTATGCATTCCCTCAGCTTCAGGGACTCGGCTAACTCGAGGGCCTGTTGGAGGGCCATTTGGGCCACCAGGGGCCCACGGCAAGAAGGACTAGATAAGACTTACCGAGCGGCCCGGGCCCTTATCCTCGGCAACCTCTCCTCCCTGAACTTGGCTATCCCGAGGGGCGTTACCCTGTACTCCCTAGCACCTGCCTTCTCCACCCATCCTTCACGCCTGAGTTCGCTGAGCCTCGTGGAAGTTATCTTGGCGTTCTTCTCGAGGAGCCCCCTGAGCTCGGCACTCGAAAGGGTTTCCTTCGGGAAAATACCCAGCCTGTAGCCCACGTAGGCCCCCACGAGGGAGAGCATTATGATATCCTTATCGGACAGCCTCCTCTTGTCGGCCAGTATGACCAACCGGTCCTCCGAGATGGAGATGAGACCCTCTAACTCTTCCACTAGCTCCGCTACGTCAAAGGTCAGTGTAGCCTTCTTGACGAGCTTGAAGACAGGTATCAGCTCCCCGAAGAACTTGTTGACGGCCCTCCAGACCTCCTTCACGGGCCCTCTGTACGTGAGTTCCTGCGACCCGTATTTTATATGGACGATTATCTCATTCGTGTCCAACCAACCACCACCTCAAGCCTAACGCCTACTACACATGCTCACGCAGGGCCGAGCAGTATCTGACAACCTGGCGGAAGCCATCTCCACCATCCTCACGTGCCTTAAGGGCCTTGCTCTGCCTAAGATGAGTGGGCCCTTATAATCCTTCCCTAGGCCCTGAGGAGCTTATCATAAATCTTATCACGAATTTCTATAATGATGAACTCTTGTTATTCAGATAGAACTCTCAGGCCTACAAGCTTTTATACCGCACACTCCCGCCCTAAGACATGCCGGAGGGAGGCGGACGAAGTGTCTGAGAGAAGGATAAACCCGTGGGATGAGCAGCTTAAGATCATAAAGGAAGTCTCGGAAATCATGGGCCTTGAGCCAGCATTCTACGAAGTCGTCAGCAGGCCTAAGGCCATACTGCACGTCTCGCTGCCGGTGAGGATGGACGACGGGAGCGTCAGGGTCTTCGAGGCCTTCAGGATCCACCACAACGACGCCAGGGGACCTTGCAAGGGCGGGATCAGGTACCACCCGCACGTGGACCTCGACACCGAGAAGGCCCTAGCAGCGTGGATGACCTGGAAGTGTGCCGTCGTCAACCTACCGTATGGGGGGGCGAAGGGAGGGGTCGCGTGCAACCCCAAGGAACTCTCCAGGGGGGAGTTGGAGAGGATCACCAGGGCCTACGCGGCTGCGATAGCTAGGTTCGTGGGCGTGGACCTCGATATACCGGCCCCGGACGTCGGGACTGATGCCCAGGTGATGGCCTGGTTCGCCGACGAATATTACAAGATCACGGGCAGGATCATTCCAGGCGTGATAACCGCAAAACCGGTATGCATAGGGGGCTCCTTGGGCAGGGCTGGGGCCACGGGCAGGGGAGTCTTCTTCACGGCCGTCGAGGCCTCGAAGAAGTACGGGCTACAGATAAAGGGGGCTAGGGTTGCGATACAAGGATATGGAAGCGTCGGATACAGTGCGGCCCTGAACTTCTATAAGGCCGGGGCCAAGATCGTGGCCGTGAGTGACTCGAAGGGCGGGATATACTGTAAGGATGGGCTGAACCCCGAGAAGGTCATGGAGCATAAGAGGAAGACTAAGACGGTCTCCGGGTTCCCGGGGTGCGAGGAGATAGGGCAGAAGGGGCCCCTCACGGTGGAGTGCGACATACTCGTGCCAGCAGCCCTGGAGAACCAGATAACGGAGGAGAACGCCGGGGATGTGAAGGCGAAGCTGATCGT
>NJEJ01000012.1 GCA_002255025.1 Candidatus Bathyarchaeota archaeon ex4484_135
GTCGAGCTGGGTGGCTGAGTAGAGGGCCGTTGCCACGAACACGCCCATGAAAAGCCAGAGTATTCCCGTGGCTATCGAAAGCCCCCTTATCGCGAGCCTCACGGCTGCTCACCTCCAGGTCCGTAGCCCGCCAGGTTCTACGCTGACTCCACGCCCGGGTATGCGGTTGGAGGTGCCGACGGAGGTGGAGCAGGAGCAGACGGGAGAGGCCTTGGAGGTGCCCTTGCAGGTGCCTTGGGCAGGGGCATCCTGAACAGCTGGGCCCCTCGGCTGGTCAAGGTAACGCCAGCCCATCCCATCACGCCGAGGAACATGACCATTATGCAGCTCTTGACCAGAGGGCCTAAGACGGCTGTAAAGGCCTCCCACGGGTTAGCAGCACCTGTCACGAGGAGCTTGAGCTGCGTGGCCTCGAGGAACGCGTTATAGGCACAGTAGAACGTGAACAGGACGAGACCTATCCCGACGGCCAATAGGGCTGCTCCAGCTGCTTTAGCCGCCTCCATAACCTATCTCCTACTCTATTCGCCCTCTAGCTCCTTTATAAGCCTCTCGGCCGGTTCCTCTGAACGCCTCGATAGCTCCTCAAGACCAGCCTCACGCCCAGGAGGCCAGTTATCAGCTCGAGGAAGTTGATGTTGAGTGGCCATCTCACCCCTGCACCTCCGGAGATAGCCGCGAATGCCTGGTAAGCCATCGAGAAGGCAGCTAGGACCAACAGCACGCCTAATGCCAGGGCCAGGACGCTTAGTGCCACACGCACCAAGGTCACGTAGGAAGATGCTCGGGCATTAAATAAGCCTTGGCCTTCCTCTCGTAATTCTTAATAAGCTAGTTTTGTAACCTCTGCAAGGGCCCCAATGAGGACTTTCAAGATAGTGTTGGCCGGGGATGGCGGGGTCGGCAAGACCACCTTACTTGACGCCTTCAGGCTCGGCAAGTTCTTCCAGCACAAGACTACCATAGGTTTGAGCATAAGCCTCTGTACGGTCAACTTAGAGCGTGGTGTGAAGTGCAAGCTCATAGTATATGACTTCAGCGGGCAGCCGAGGTTCATGAGGTTGGCCCACGAGATACCACGCATCATAAGAGGGGCCCAGGGGGCCATCTTGGTCTTTGACCTCTCTTCCTTTGCCACCCTCTTGGTCCTAGATCAGTGGGCCGACATAATAAGGAGGGTGAACGGGGACATACCGATAATCCTCGTGGGCACCAAGGCTGACCTCGAGCCTGAGGTCGGCGAAGACGACATTCGGGAGTTCGCGGAGAGGTTGGGGGCCAGGGCCTTTGTGAAGACCTCCTCCAAGCTCATGCTTAACGTGGACAAGCCCTTCAAGCTCTTGGTACAAATGATGATGGAAAGGCAAGAGGCATATACACCACTAGCAGTTAGGTTTATGAGTAGTGAGATCCGAATGAAAGCGGAGGATGGGCAGAGTGGCTAGGACAGAGGAGCTTAGAAACCTACTGCTCTCCATAAGAGATGAAGTCCCGGGCGTCAGGGCTCTGGCCGTCATAAGTTATGATGGCTTCGTCATAGAGAGCTTCATGCCGTCGAGCGTTGACGAGGACCTCATGGCCGCTATGGGCTCTTCCGTCCTCAGCATAGCGGAGCGGATGGGGATAGACCTAGGCCTCGGGAACTTCGAGCTCGGGATAGTAGCTGGTGCTGATGGCTATCTCCTCCTGACGAAGGCTGGTGAAGAAGCCATACTGATGGTCCTCGTGAACAAGGATGTCAAGCTCGGTGTTGCCCTCTACTCCGTGAAGAAGGCCGCCAACAAGGTGGCCAAGCTATTAGAAGGGATCCCCGTGGGAGAACTCGTAGCTTCCAGGTGGGCCGAGGGGGCCTAGAGGGCTGTCTTCAGCCTGAGGAATACTCGAGGAGGCTCTTCTGTACCCATTCTTCCCTCTTGACCGCCTTGAGGTCTTCCTCCGTTATCCTCGCACCTAACTGCTCCTTTATGCTCAAGGCCAACTTAGGCCCTATGCCCGGGACCTTCAACAGTTCCTCTACAGACGCCTCCCTCAGGTCATCTAAGGTCTTAAAACCAGAGGCATAGAGGAGCCTGGCCCTGACACGCCCTACGCCCTTCAGGCTCACGAGCGGGAGTAGCTCCTCCTTGACGCCGTGCTCGACCCTCTTCATGAGGACCGTTAGCTTGACGGCCGCGTCCTTCTGGCCGAACAGGAGGGCCAGCTCCCTCGACGCGTATAGCAGCCAGCGGCCCGTCTCCACGAGCCTGTAGAGGTCCCCGGGTTGGACATCGAATTCTCTCAATATGGCGTCCTCGGGCTCCTCCTCTATCCACGCCTTGAGCGTCCTAGCCACCTTGAGCTCGCCCAAGAACTCCTCAAAGCCTATGGCATCTATCTCCGGGTCTGGAGGAGCGAAGAACAGCTCTCCCTCGTGCTCGTCCAAGAAGGCCGCAAGCTCCTCCAGCTCACGCCTGTAAGGCCTCAGCTTGGGCCACATATCCGGCGTATGTGCTATCAGGTGGAGGAAGCTCAGGTCCGTAAGCTCCCTTGGGCCCGGGCTCGTCAAGGCATCCCTTATGATGACGGCTGTCTCTGGGTCCACGTAGAGCTCCGAGACCCTCTTGCCGAAGCGGGTGGCTCTGAGGCCCCCCTGGTTCCTGATGACCATACCTTTTTCCTCGAGGAACGACAGGGCCTTCTTCACCACGAACCTCATGGTCCCCAAGCCGTACTGATGGGCGTAGAAGGTCTTCGAGAAGAAATCCCAGAGCTCTTCCTCTGTCCTGGCGTAGCCAGCTGCTATGCTAGCTAGGACGTGCGGCCGCACCGTCCTCTCGCTCGCCAGCTTGGACCATATACGCTCCGGCTCAGCCTCCACGTAGGCCCTCATGAGGAACTCCTGTTCTTCCTCCGTCCGGGCCAAGATGACAGCCTCGCCTACCTCGTCATATTTCGGCCTGCCAGCCCTGCCCACCATCTGCTTGTAGTCGAGGACACTCATGTCGTAGTAGCCATAGCCGGGCTCGTAACGCCTGTAATCATATATGACGACCGTCCTGGCCGGGAGGTTGACGCCATAAGCCAGGGTGGGCGTGGCCGTGAGGACCTTTATGTGGCCGGACCTGAACTCCCGCTCGATCAACCGCCTGTGGGGCCCGCTCAGGCCAGCGTGGTGGAAGGCAACTCCGTGCCTGACCAGTTCTGCCAAGAGCTCGCTGAGCCTTGTCTTCTCGCCCAGGGAAAGCACCGCATCGGCCACCCTGGCCAAGAGGTCCCTCAGGGCGTTCGACAGCCTTTCCTCCACGAAGTTGGCTAGCTTCTTCGCCATGCTGACGGCCCTACGCCTCGTCCCAACGAATATCAGGGCCTGCCCGCCCAGCCTGAGCGTCCTGTCTATCAAGGCATGCAGCGGCTTATTGACACCATCAGGACCCAGGTCGAGGACCTCGCCATCCTTGAACCACACCTCGCCCCTGTAGAGGACGCCCTCCCTGAGCTTCACAGGCCTCCAATCCGTATCGACCGTGCTCGCGTCCAGCCACTCGGCCAGCTCGCCCGCATTGCTGACCGTGGCCGAGAGGGCCAGAACCTGGATGCCCGGGTTGACCTGCCTCATCCGGGCCAACACAACCTCGAGGGTGGGCCCCCTGTCCGGGAAGGTCAGCAGGTGGACTTCATCGGCCACGACGAGCGTTACCTGCCTCACCCAGGGAGGCTTGTGCCTCAGGATGGAATCTGCCTTCTCGTTCGTCGTGATTATTATGTCCGCACTAGCCAGCTCGAGCTCGGGGCTATCGTAATCGCCCGTCGATATGGTCACCCTCACGTGGCTGCCGTCCGGCTTCCTCACGGCCTCGAAACGCTTGAACTCGTCATACTTCTCGTTCGCCAGGGCCCTCAGGGGCGTCAGGTAGAGGACCTTGCCCCCACGCTCTAGGACGTGCTTCATGGCGCACAAGACGGCCACAAGTGTCTTGCCCGAGGCCGTGGGGCTGGCTAAGACTAGGTTGCGGCCCTCTAAGACGCCGAACCTTATGGCCTCTTCTTGAGGAGGGAAGAGCTCCACTATGCCCTGCTCCCTCAAGATGGCCTTGACCTGCCCGTCAACCGGCAGCTCGTCAATCCTCAAGCCCCACGCCTCACACCTTCCTGAACCTACCTGGCCTGACCTCAAATATCATGCCGTCCCTCAGCAGTATGCCCAATAGCCTCCTTATGTCCGGCTCGCTTATGCCCTCGGGCTCTAGCTCGCGTATCAGGTCTTCCTCGCTCACGCCGTCTCCTTCATCTAACCTGCCTATGGCGTCTACCACGAGCTGGAGCTTGTCCCTGAGACTCTTCGGCTTGCCCGTCATTATGACATCTATGTCGAGCTTCTTCGTCTCTAAGTCGATGCCTACCTCCTGGAGGGACCTCTTCATTATGTTTATGGCTGCCTCGGCGTCCTCCGCCGTCACGTATTCCCTGAGGGCCGCACGAGCTCTCGCCTCGGCAATCCTTATGAGGGACTCGAGCTGCCTGGCCGTTATGGCTATCGGGGCACCTTCTTCCTCGCTCTTAGAACGCATCTGGAGGTAGAATTCCCTTATCCTCTCTATGGCCTCGTCCGTCAGCTTGGGCTCGATCATCTTGGCGTAGCTTATGTACTTGCGTAAGAGCTCCGGCGGTATGGGCGGCTCAACGCTGGCCTCCCGAGCCCTGTGCGTCTCTAGGATGTGCTCGGCCATGCGGGCATCACGCTCCTTCTCCGGCACGTCCCTTATGACGAATATCAGGTCGAAACGGGAGAGTATGGTTATCGGGAGCGAGATGTTTTCCACCACGGACCTGTAGGGGTCATAACGGCCCAGGGCTGGGTTCGCAGCCGCCAGGACGGCTGTTCTGGCATTTAGAGTAGCCACAATACCTCCCTTTGCTATGGATATCGTTTGCTGCTCTAATGCCTCATGAATGGCGACCCTGTCCTCGGGCCTCATCTTCTCAATTTCATCTATGGCCGCCACGCCCTTATCGGCGAGGACCAACGCACCGGCCTCGAGGCTCATGCCACCGCCTGCTTCCTTCACGACAGCAGCCGTGTTGTGGACCACGAAGCCGTTGGCTATGAAGCAGTGGGCCCCTTCTACCGTCAGGTCGTAAACGGTGAAGTCCCCCTCCAACTTCTCCACGCCCGTGACCTTGAGGAAGGAGAGCTTCCCCCTCACCTTGTAGTTCCTGTGGCCTTTCTTCCTCGCTATCATGGCTTCTAGCTTCTCCTGCCTCTCCTCGTCGCTGAACCCTATCAGGTCCCTGAACTTGGCCAGGGATTCCCTATCGTAGATGCATACCTCGTAGCGGCTCCCGGACCTTATCACGCATCCGGTCTTCCTGACCTTGGCTTCCTTGGGAGGCCTGACCGTGAGGGTGCTCATGATGCCGAACCTGAGCAAGAGCATCCTGACCTGTTCGGCCAGCGTCCGGTTCGCCGTCGAGAAGCTGACACATTTCCCACCTGATATGCCACCATCGTCCGTGAAAAGCTGCCTTAGGAAGGCGGCTACCAATCTGTTGGGCAACCTCGCTATTTCCTCAGGTATCTCCAACTTGCCGTGCTTCCGGCCCACGGGCACGCCAAATCTCATGAGGAGTTCCGCTATCAACCTGTTCGAGAACTTGACGAAGTAGCATTCCTCCCTCGGATCCTTCCTGACCTTAACATCAAGGCCGAACAGCCCTTTCACGAGCTCCTTGAACTTCTCCACATATCTTATATCACCCTTGAAATAGCCTATCGTGAAGCACTTCTTCCTCTTGTCCTGTGTTATCTCACCGTTCGCATAGATGTGGCCGAGGAACTCCATGAACTTCTCGTTCACGCACACCGGGAGCTTGACGATTTCCCGTCCTCTGTAGCTCTTGTAATAGAACGCCCTCACGTTCTCCGCCAGCTCACGCATGCTCACCCCGAGCAGGGAGCATATCTTCTTCAGCTGGCCCACCCTGGGCTTCAACTTGCCCTTGGGCCACCAGTGATACAGCTTGTTCTCGTCCAAGCCCAGCACATTAGCTGCTCTCCTGAGCGTCCCGTAGCGTTCCCTCAGCCTCGCTATCAGCCTTCTTAAGAACCTGAGCTCGCAATCGCAGAACACATCGTCGCCCACGTAATCTATCATGAGGGGTGGCTCGCCGCCCAGGTTCGGTAGCTCGGTCACGTGGACCAGATAGTCGCCGGGCTTTACCTCACAGGCCCTACGCCACTTAAGGCCCCTACCATTGTAGCACAACACCTGGGTCTCCGGCGTCGTGACTAGCTCCTTCCCCATGCGGGTCCTTATGGCGATCAGCTCACGAGCTTTCAGCCGGTAGAAAGACATGGCCTCCCTTACGGCCACCCCAGATTGCCCGAAGGCACAGACCTTGACCGGGTTAGGCCTCACGGAGACCCATACGCCATCTGATAGCTTCAGCTCCCCACGAGACAGCTCGTATTCCACGAGGTCAGCTATCCTGACAGGCCCCTTCTCGGTGTAAATGAGCGTGTCGCCCGAGACACATAGGCCAGCTGCCGTGCTCCCCCTCCCGCTCGTGTAGAGGCCCCTAGGGGCTATCCTAGCCACGTACTGCAGGAGGGCACTCTTGCCCGTGCCGGGGTCCCCTATGAGGAGGACGTGGATGTCGCCCCTCTTACGGACATCGGGCAGCTCCTTTGTGACGCCCCCGAAGAGCAGGTACATTATGGCCTCCTTTATGTGCTCGTAGCCGTATATAGACGGGGCTATGGACCTTATTATCTTCTCGTGGATGTTCGGGTCCTTGGCGAGCTTCCTTATCTCCTCTTCTTCCTCCGGGCTTATCTCGACGGCCTCGGCTTCCCTGGTGGCCACCTCTATGTTGTTCGCTTCTATATACATCTCAAGGCCCTTCCTGGCCGAGGAGCTGGCCACCCTGACGATGCCCGTCACGACCACCCTGTCGCCTGGCCTGGCCACGTCCACTAGGTCAGAGCCTATTATGCGGACGTTCACCCACCTGGGGAGCTGGCCCGGCGGGAGGTCCTCGGGCTTCTCCTGGACCCTTACCTCCTGGTAGTCCACGAACTCCGTCTTCTCCTCGTCCAGCTCGAAGGGCCCCTTGCTCTTGCAGTAGGGGCATGTCCTGGGCTGGGGCGGTGTCGGCACGGGCTTCCTCAGGCCTGTCAGTATGGGCTGGTCACACCTCAGGCATTTGAAGACAGCGTTCACGACCAGGGGCCTCACGGGCGTGGCCCTGACCACTATGCCCTCTATGGAGACGAGCTTCCCTATGTAGGTCGAACTCAGCTTCCTCAGCGGCAGCAGGTCGGGGAGGCGGTTTATGCGGACCGTTACCTCTCGGACCTTCTCGGCATACTCGGGCTCCTCGATCCTGAGCTGCTCCTTGGCGATCACGCCCGCCTGGGCCAAGATGGCCGTGGGGCTCTCGATGAGGGCCTTAGCCAGCTCCGGGCTACGGGCGTATATGTCCTCGAAGTCGACGACCACGGAAGTGCACATGTCCCTGGCCATCCTGGCTATCCTCTGCCTGTACTTCTCGGTCTTGAAGAGCTCCCTGAATACCTCGTCAACCGGCGGCCCCGCTGGCCCGGCTGGGCCAGCTCCCTCGAGGACAGCAGGCGGGTTCTCTCCTTCGGCCAGGTCAGATCACCTCCTCACGCCAGGTGTCCGTTAGGTCGCCGATCAGGTCGAAGATGACTTCTTCCTCGGGGGTCAAATACTTCCTCATCATGGGGCTCCTGGCCATGCTCGAGGCCAGTGAAACTATTTTCTTCAGCCTGGCGTTCACTATGTCTTGGGCTCTCGCCTTCAGCTTGTCCAGGCCCGACAGGATGGCCGGGTCCCTCCGGGCTGCCTCCTCCAGCTTCCTCAACAGCCTCCTCAGCCTCGGGTAGAAATCGCTCGGCAGCTCGAAGGGACCGCTCGAGAGGCCTGTCTCACGGCTGTGGAACCTCATGAGTTCTTCGTCCTTGAGTTCCGGCCTCTCGACAATCTTCACTATGCCTTTCTTCTCAAGCTCCTCAGCCACCCAGAGGTGCATGCTGTACCTTTCTCCCTTGCTCAAGGGCCCTATCCTGAGGCCAGGGAGCTCAATGGCCTGGAAGTCCTGCTCCGCCTGGACCCTCACCTTTGCGTTCAGGAACTCGAACTCCATGTCACATATAATCCTCTTCACTTCCTCCCTCATCTTCGGTTGCCTGGGCTAACGGGTGGCCGGGCTAATATAGGGCCTCTTTTGACGGACGTGCTTAAAAAAGGCCGGGAGAGAGCCTGCCGTAACTATTGGCCAAGAGTCCCCGTCGGCCAACGGGTTATTTGGCTGAGCCAGGGACCTGCCTGTCCCTGCCCTGCCTTTTAGGCCCCTCATGTGCCAGTAGTCCCGGCCCGGATGCCCGCTTGCCACGGCCACGTTGAAAGGATATAAGAGACATTCATGCCCTCCGGTAGAGGGAGCAGGTCATGTCCATGATGATGTGGACGGAGAAATACAGGCCCAAGAGCCTTGACGAGATGGTCAACCAAGAGGAAATAGTAGCACGGTTGAAGGGCTTCGTAAAGACGGGTAACGTGCCCCACTGCCTCTTCGCTGGCCCGCCGGGCACGGGCAAGACCACGGCTGCCCTCTGCCTCGCACACGACCTCTACGGGCCCGAGTACCACAACTACATCATGGAGCTGAACGCCAGCGACGAGAGGGGCATAAACGTCATAAGGGAGACCGTCAAGACCTTCGCCCGCAGCATGGCCATGGGCAAGGTCCCCTTCAAGCTCCTCATCTTGGATGAGGCGGACAACATGACGGCTGACGCCCAACAGGCCCTCAGGCGTATAATGGAGCGTTACACGGAGACCTGCCGTTTCATACTGATCGCCAATTACTCGGCCCGCATAATAGAGCCCATACAGTCGAGGTGTGCCCCCTTCAGGTTCACCTACCTCAAGCCGGAGCACATAGCCGCCAGGCTGAAGTACATTGCCGAGTGCGAGAACGTCGAGCTGCTCGAGTCGGGTATAGGAGCCATACTTGACGTGAGCGGGGGGGACCTGAGGAAGGCCATAAACACCCTCCAGGCGGCGGCCAGCGTGGGCAAGCCCATAGATGCCGATGTAGTGTACTCGGTCGTGGGCCACGCGAACCCGTCTTACGTGAAAGACATGATAGAGGCGGCCATGGAAGGCCAGTTCCTGAAGGCCCGCGAGATACTCAGGGACCTCATATGGCGTTATGGCGTGGCGGGGACGGACCTCATAAGGCAGATACACTCCCAGATATTCAAGCTCGACATACCTGAGAAGTGGAAGATAAGGATAGCCGAGACCATAGGTGAGATAGACTTCAGGCTCGTCATGGGGGCCAACGAGGAAGTCCAGCTTAGTGCTCTCTTGGCAAGGCTGGCCGAATACGGGCAGCTCATGGGCCGCGGGGGCTGAAGGAGCGTGGGTGCCGTCCTCTGGACAGACAAGTACAAGCCCAGGACGCTCTCAGAGGTAGTTGGGAATGAAAAAGCCAAATCAAAGCTGCTTGAATGGGCCAAGGCCTGGAAGGAAGGCCGTATCCCTGAGAAGAAGGCAGCCTTCCTCTACGGCCCGCCCGGGACGGGCAAGACGGTGACGGTCGAGGCCCTGGCGAACGATCTGGGCTTCGAACTCATAGAGACGAACGCGAGCGACTTCAGGACGGAAGCCCAGATAAAGCGGGTGATCGGCTCAGCTGCCCAGGCAGCCTCCCTGACGGGCAAGCCTAGGATGCTCCTCTTCGACGAGCTTGACGGCATAGTGGGCACGGCCGATGCTGGTGGCCTGAAGGCCATAATGGGCATAGTAAAGCAGGCCCGCTGCCCCGTCATCCTAATAGCGAACAACCCGTGGGATCCAAAGTTCAGGCCCCTGAGGGAGATGTGCATGATGGTGGAGTTCAAGAGGGTGGGGAAGAGGGACATAATGAAGCACCTGCAGAGGATATGCGAGCGTGAGGGTATAAGAGCCGATAGGAAGGCCCTAGCCTTCTTGGCCGACAGGGCAAATGGCGATGTCCGCTCGGCCGTGGTTGACTTACAGGCAGTAGCTCAGGGGAAGAAGGAGATAACATACGAGGACGTGGCCTGGCTTGGCATGAGGGATAGGAAGAAGGAGATATTCAGGGTCTTAGGCAACATATTCCACGCGGATAAATGCTCCAGGGCCCTGGCGGCCGTGAAGGAAGCCGAAGTGGACCTCGACATGCTCTTCGAGTGGATATACGAAAACGTGCCGAGGGCCTACAAGGACCCAAGGGACGTGGCGAGAGCCATGGATGCCCTCTCAAGGGCCGATATGTTCAAGGGCCGCATAATAAGGACGCAGGACTGGGGGCTCGGCCGGTACATCACGACCTTCATGACGGCTGGCGTGGCCATGGCCAAGGAGAAGTCGAAGCCGGGCTTCGTGAAGTTCTCCTTCCCCGAGAGGATAAGATACCTGTCCAGGGGCAGGTCAGAGAGGGAACTCCAGATGAAGATCGCTGAGGCCATAAAGAGGAGGTGCCACGTCTCCACGAAGGAAGCCAGGGAGAAAATCATGCCCTACCTCCGTGTCATATTCCAGAACAACCCGGAGATGGCCGCTGGGCTGGCCAGGTGGCTGGACCTAGATGAAGAAGCCATCAAGTTCTTGACGGCAGATGCCAAGAGAGCTAAGGAGATAATATCGCTCCTCAAGGCATCTTGATTTTTCAGGTCCCTTCTATGCCCAGATCGCTCGCTATGGCCTTCGTCAGTTCTTCCTCAAGTTCCTCAGCCGGTATGGACTTCAGGCTTATGAGCGTCGTCCTCCCCCTGTGGCCAGGCCCGGAGGGCCTGGCGGATATTATCTGGAGCTCGGCCAGCTCCTGCACGTACTTCCAGAGCTGGGTGTGTCTCCTAGGCTCCTGCCTGAATTCCTCGCAGACGATCTTGTAGGCGTCTTCAGCCTCGCCCATGGAGATGTACGCCTCGTCCGTGAACCTGAACGTCCTAGCTATGCCCAAGAGGAACAGCTTGGCGTGGAGGTTGAGGGCATCTATGACTTCCTTGGCCACTGGCCACACCTGGACGACTGCCTTCCTCACGTGCTCCGACATGACCTCGGACCGGCCCTCGAGTTCCGCCAGCTTGCCAGCTCTCCAGAGCAGCTCTATGGCGTAGCGGGCGTCCCCCTTCTCGGCCGATATGTCGGCTATGAAGTCAATTATGTGTTCCCTCACGGCCCCTTTATAAAAGGCCAGGCGGACTCTATCCATGAGTATGTCAATCAGCTGTTCCTTAGTGTACCTCGGCATGTGTATCACGTATTCCTCGAGCGTGCTCCTCGTGGCCGGGTCGAGGGCCTCCAGCTTCCCGGGGTCCCTGAGGACGCATATCAGTGACAGCCTGAACGGCCCTTCGACACGATCGTCATGGGCCCTCGACAGGTCATAAAACGGGTCAGAACCGCACTTATCGATGAGAACTTCCATATCGTCGAGCGTCACTATCATGTAGGCATCATGCCGGTCAAGCAGGTCCATGAGCTTGGACAAGAGCTCGTTCGTGGCGAAGCCCCTATCGGGTATCTTGGGGTCGAGCTGCCTTATGGCCTTGAGGAGCACGCGGGTGAAGCTGCCCCTCTCCTTACGGCAGTTCACGTGGACGTAGTAGAAGTTGAGGCCTCTCCTGTGCCCCTCGACCGTTATCAACTGGCCGAACTTCTTGGCCGTGACGGTCTTGCCGGTCCCTATGTCGCCCGTTATGAGGACCCTCCGGGCCATCTTGCCGGGCTTCTCGAGCACGGGCAGGAATACGTTTAACAGTTCCTCGAGCTGTTTCTCCCTGTGGGGCAGCTTATCGGGTATGTAATCTATGCTGAGGACTTCCTCGTTCCTGAAGAGCCTCGACCTGGCGAAGGAAGCCGAGGAGTACATTTCCCATCATGTAAAGGGCGTCAGGGCCCCTTTTATACTCTTTGGACCTGGTCGGCTTCGGGAGGGGGAGAGAGGGGCAGGTGAAAGTGAAATCAGGTGTGTCTGCTCTCCCACAGCAGGCATATGCCAGCCATGTCCCCTATGACCTCGATCCTGAACACCACGTCTGGCTCCTCGAGGTCAACTTCAGCACCAGTGGCCTCCCTTATGGCCTGGCCTAGGGCCCGTTCAACCTCGACGCTCGACCTGATGGCCCGGCCTCTCCTCCTGCACCTGACGGCGAACTTCAGGCCGGGGCGGAGTCCTATCTCCTTGGCCAACTTGAGGCACGCCTCCCTGAGGGCCTTAAGGTCGGCTACCACGACCTCGTGTATCGGGAAGATGTGTTCAACATATGCCATCTCCATGGATTTCATGGCCCTGAGGGCGTCTTCCGGTCTCAACGCCGTCCTGATGAGCAGAACACCTGAGTAGGCGGTCCTCAGGACCTCGACGGACCTATCGTATCTCACGAGGGCGTCTAAGAGCTCTATCTCGGCCTTATCCTCTTTACCCTGGCGTGTGGTAGCTAGGAGCTTGACATCAAAATAAATGGGTTTTGATGATCTCTTCAACGCTCACGCTTGCCTTCTATGAACTCCTCAACCCACTGTAGTGCCACGTCGTCCGGGACCTGGACGGGCGGGTGCTTGAAGGCCCAAGCGGAGATGCTTACCAGCGGGCCAGCTACGCCCCTGTCCAGGGCCAGCTTCACGGCCCTTATGACGTCGACAACGACGCCAGCTGAGTTGGGCGAGTCCTCCACCTTCAGCTTCAGGTCTATGGTCAGCTCGGTGCCGCCGAACTTCAGGGCCCTGATGTGGATGTAGCATATCTTGGTATCACCGAGGAAGGGCACGTAATCCGACGGGCCTATGCGGGTCGGGACCTCGTACGGCACCAGGCTGGTGACAGCCTCCGTCTTGCTTATACGCTTCGTCTTCAGCCTCTCCTCCATGGTCATGTTCAGGAAGTCCGTGTTGCCGCCGATGTTCAGCTGGTAGGTCTCCAGTATCTTGGCCCCACGCCTCACGAGTAGGTTGACGAGCGTCCTGTGCACTATGGTAGCACCTACCTGGCTCTTTATGTCGTCGCCGGCCACGGGCAGGCCAGCCTCCTCGAACTTCTTGGCCCACTTGGGATCGGATGCTATGAACTCCGGTATGCAGTTGACAAACGCCACGCCAGCCTTCAGGCAGGCCTCAGCGTAATAGCGGGTGGCCTGGTAGCTGCCGACTGGCACGAAGTTTATCAGCATATCGGCATCCACTTCCTTCAGCACCTCGGCTACGTCGACGGGCTTGGTGTCATCGCCGTAGGCCTTGAAGGGCTCGATCATGTGTGGTGCCACACCGTCCAGCTTAGGAGCCGGCAGGACCTCGACGCCTAACCTGGGCACGTCAGCGAATTTCACGCAGCAGTTGGGCTCCATGAATATGGCCTCGCCCAGGTCCCGGCCTATCTTAGCCTTGTTCACGTCGAAGGCAGCCACGAACTCTATGTCGCTCACCTTGTAGCCTCCGAGGTCCTCGTGCATGAGGCCAGGTAGGTCACCACCGTTCCTGTAGTAGTAAACGCCCTGGATCAGGGCTGACGCACAGTTCCCCACTCCTGCTATTGCTACCTTAATACGCCCCATATCCCTCACCCCCCACATCTCAAACCAGTTATTTAACTGGATGAGAAGAGGGCAGAGTTAACCTGAAACGGTTGCTTATAAACCTTTACCATGGCGGGCTCGGCACTCAAGATCTCAATCACCGCTCAGCGAGGTTGGGGTCATCACGGCCCGCCGCGGGAAGTGGGGCGGGCGGAGGCATAAAGGTGCTCTCCATCAGTAACCACCGCTCGTGGGTCCGGCCTTTAAGTACCCGAGGCCCCAGAGGGCGGTCATGTCGGGCAGCATAACCATCCTCCTGGCCTACGGCCTATTCCACAAGCTGGGCCGTGGGTCGAGCAGGACCGAGATATCTGCTTGCACGTTAGCAGCGGGCATGGCCTTACCGATTGGCTGGACCACGGCCTTCATAATCTACGCTTCTGAGAACCTCGGAGGCCTTGACTTGCCTTGGTGGCTGGCACCGCCTGGCCTCGGCCAGGGCTCCGACGTGCCCTTCTCGGCCTGGGCTGTTCCGCTGGCCGTGCTGTTCGTCATAGCAGCCCTTTCGACGGCCACGGGCATAATAGTAGCCTATGCCGTACAGCCCCTGATTGACCGGTCGGAACGCATGGTATTCCCGTTTTACAGG
>NJEJ01000074.1 GCA_002255025.1 Candidatus Bathyarchaeota archaeon ex4484_135
CACGCACTACGATGCCTTTCTGGCCCGGCCTCAGCTCGCTCAGCCTGACCACCCTGGCCACTTCTTAGGCCCTCCTAACTCCAGAGTTAGGTGTGCCTAACTCTCATATAAGGTTAATTATTGGCTATTGCACGAAAAGATAACTGATAGTGCTTTATGCCGTAGACCTCCCTGCGTTATCGGCCATATACATGCAAAGATGTGCATGCATCTGCCGTCAGATAGACTTATGTTGGGAATAGTGCTCCCTCACATGCCCTATTGGCACGCTAGCCCGGGCTGCGTGCGTGGGTGAAAAACCGAGTCCGAGGGCCTATCCTCCTCGCTTGCGAGACGCCCTAATGGTGATCCCGAGGGCGTAAACGCTCGTTATGAGGAGCGGCAGGTGGAGTATGGTGCCCTCCCAGATGGCCGTAGGGGTCGGGCCTGCCCAGAGCGGCCTAGACACGTTTAGCACGCCAAAGGCCAGGCCGAGGAAGGCCGTGAGCCTCATGGCCGTCTTGTTCACGCCCGGGTAATAGAGGGCCATGAGGGCCAGCACGACGGGCGTCGTGAGGCAGTAGGCTACGCCGAAGTAGCCCACGAGCAGGTAGCGTGGGTCCAGCCTGAAGGGCTGCACGGGCGACCAGTAGGCCCAGGCCGCCAGGGGGACCAGCCAGAGCCTCCTGGGCCTGAAGTATTCCTTCCTGAACTTGTTGCGGCCTTCCAGGCACTCCAAGCCCCATGAGAAGGCCACGAGGAGGCCGAGGACCACGTTGCCCGTCAGGACCACTAGGCCGTAGCGGTCCGATATGCCCGTTCCTTGGCCGATGGCTATGGCCAAGTAGGTGGCGAAGGCCCAGGTGTCAAAGGCCTTAGAGGCCTTCTCGCCCCAGAGGACCACGGCGGCTATGACCGCTAATGCCAGGATGTGCAGGAGCACGGAGGGCCAGACGAGATCTACCAGCCTGTATATGACCGCGTGGCTCAGGCCCTCGGATATCACGTCCCCCATCTCCTCCCAGGAGTAGCCCTTGGAGGCGTAGGGCGGGAGGAAGCCGAAGCCTATCAAGAACGCTAGGACGTAGAACCACCACCTGCCCGCCAGGTAATCGAGGGCTCGCGAGGCCCTTTCTAAGGCCCTCATGTCCTCACGCCCGTTGGCTCTACAAAGGCTGTGGGCATAAGGCTGGCCCGAGTTCTCGGCCGGAGAGCAGGAGCTTCATGGAGTCTCCCTGCTTAAGAACCTCATTATCATTTCTTCCACACGCTTCGTCTTACGCCTCCTCGGCCTGTAGGGCCTCGGATACGGCCCGACGACCTCGAGGGCCTTGAGGGCCAGCTCATCTGCCTCCCCCGGCTCATAGCGGTCCCAGCCGGTCCAGTGCCTGAAGGACCCCAGCTTAGCCCAATCAGGCGTGAAATCGGCGAGTTCGTCGGGCCTTATACATACGGCCACCACGTCAAGCTCCCTGTGGAGCGTCAGAGGGCAGGTGAAGACCCTCTGAGGGTCCATCTTATTTTCCACCTTGAGCCTGCTGGTCCCGTGCCTGTGTGCTATATCGGCCAGCTCTGGCCCGACCTTCAGCAGGACGTATTCCACAATCGCGTAGGCCACGTCCAATGGGCCGTGCTTGGAGAACACCTCAGGCGATATGGAGCCGTGGTGGAGGTGGACGTGGGCTCCACGGCCCGACCACTTCACGAACACCGACTTAATGACCCCCTTCTTCTCTAAGAAGGCCAGAATGGCCTCTGCGGCCTCCACGGTTGCCTTCCAGTAAGCCAGTTCATTATCCACGTCCCAGGTCGGCGTGAAAGCTAAGGCATTCCCGTGCGGGTAAGTGTCCTCTTCTTCCTCTAATTTGGCGTAAACGGCCGAGGAAGCGTAAAAGGTCCTGGGCCTTAAGGGCCTCAGGTCCTCGAGGATGCGTTTCACATCCTCAGGCCTTTCCACGCTCAAGGGCTTCCTACGGCCCCCGGGGTCCCGCCTGTACCTGACCAGTATGGGCCTTCTCCTCTCGTCTTTTTCCTCGCAGTGGACAGCTACCCAACGTTTCTTTGAGAAGCGGGCTATCTCCTCGAGGACCTCGGGCTTCCTGTAGTGTTCTACAACCAGCCCGTAGTCCTCCAAGGCACCCAGTCATTCTTCAGGATAGTATATGAGGTCTTTTTCCTCGAGTATGGTATGGAGCTTCTTCACGGCCTCGTGGACTTGTTCCTCGCTCTTACCGCCCGTGCAGACGAGCTTGCCAGATGCAAAGAGCAGTATGACGACTTTCGGGTCCTTCATCCTGTAAATCAGGCCTGGGAACTGCTCTGGCTCATACATGGTGTCCTCAAGCTCGAGCTGGGCCCTCTCGAGGTCTATTTCGCCGTGTAGGTCTCCCGAGGCCACTATGTTCTGTATCTTTATGTCCGGCTTCCCCTTTATCACTATGCCAGCTTTCTTGAGCTTCTTCACCACGCTCTTCACGGCCCTTATAGCCGCCTTCTCGCTCTTGGCACCCGTGCAGACCATCTTGCCCGAGCTGAATATGAGGAGGGCCGTCTTGGGCTTCTTGAGCCTGAAAACAAGACCAGGAAATTCATTCGGTTTGTACTCGACATCCTTGAACGAGGCTACTATGGCGTTCAGGTCTATCTTCTGGTGGAGATTCGCAGACGCCACCACGTTTTGGATGGTGATATCCGGCTCTGGCCTACCCTTTTGCCTCGGTATACTCTATCACCTCTCCCCTCAGATACACGACCCCCCTATTTAAGGCTTAGAATACCAGCTTTTATAGGGCATGGTGCAGGGGCCTACCTGACCTCGGCCTTAATTATCTTCATGGAGAAGTCGAGGGCCTTCGCCGAGTGAGTCAGATAGCCGGAGGATATCACATCCACGCCCGTCTTGGCGTAGTCGGCCACGTTGTCCAGCCCTATCCTGCCTGACGCCTCGACCAATACGGAGGACCTCAGGCCTTCTTCCTCAAGCCTCCTTAGGGTCCTTGAGACCTCCTCGACCGTGAAGTTATCGAGCATAACTATGTCCGCCCCAGCCCTGGCGGCCTCAACGGCTTCTTCTGGGCTCGAGACCTCTACTTCTATCTTCTTCGTGAAGCTCACCTTCTCCCTGGCCTTCTTAACGGCCTCGGACACGCTGCCCACTATGGCTATATGGTTGTCCTTTATGAGGACACAATCCTCCAGCCTGAGCCTGTGCGTATCCCCGCCGCCTACCTCAACGGCCTTCTTGTCGAAGAACCTCAGGCCGGGGACCGTCTTCCTCGTGGCCGCTATTCTTATCTTTGGGTTCACCGAGCGTGCTCTCTCAACCATGTTGGCCGTGGCCGTCGTTATACCGCTCATCCTCATAAGGAAGTTGAGGGCCGTCCTCTCGGCTGCTAGGAGGGCCCTCGCTGGCCCCCTGACACGTATCACCACATCGCCTGGCCTGACCTTAGAGCCATCTCTTAGGGCCTCTACGACTTCGGCACCCAGCAACTCGAAGGCTGTCTTGGCTTCCTCAACGCCTGCCAAGATGCCTTCTTCTTTAGCCACTATCTCGGCCTCAGCCCAGGCTCCTTCTGGCACCAATATCTCACTCGTGAGATCGGTGAAACCCAAGTCCTCCATGAGGGCTTCCCGTACCTTCTGCTCCACGTAAGGCGACCGGGCCATGCTCACGACCCCGTGAGCTCGAACATACGTTCTACGGCTTGCCCGGCCTTCTCGGCTACGTCCCTGGGGATTTTGACGACGGGCCCTTCTTCCTCAAGGGCCCTCAGGACTTTCTCGAGCGTTATGAGCTTCATCTCAGCACAAATGGCATCTGATTTGGCCGGGATAGCCTTCTTGTCAGGGAGTTCCCTTCTGACCCTCTCGACCAAGCCGACCTCGGTAGCTATTATAAACGAGCCAGCCCTTGATTCCCTCACGAACCTATACATCTGGCCCGTGGAACCGACCAAATCGGCCTTAAGCTGGAGGTCGGGATCGCACTCCGGATGGACGAGCAATTTCGCATCAGGCCCAATCTCCTCCTTTAGCTTGAGCATGTCCTCGAGGGAGAAGAGCTTGTGGACATAGCAGTATCCGGCCTCGGGGACGGGTATTATGCATTTCCCCGGGACGTGCCTTGCCACGTGCCAGCAGAGGTTCCTGTCGGGCCCAAAGACGACCGTGTCGGCCTCAAGGGACCTTATGACCTCGATGGCGTTCCCAGAAGTGCATATGACATCTGCTTCGGCCTTCGCCTCGGCTAACGTGTTCACGTAGAGCACGACGGCTGCCCCCGGGTTCCTCCTCCTGGCCTCCTTGACCAGCGAGGCCGGGAGCTGAGCGGCCATGGGGCATGTCGAGGCCTTCTCGGGCAGCACTATACGCTTGTCCGGGTTGAGCAAGGCAGCTGTCTCGGCCATGAAGTCCACGCCGCAGAATATCACGAGTTCCGTGTCGGCTTCCGTGGCCTTCTTGGCGAGGTAAAGCGATTCGCCCACGTAGTCGGCTATCTCCTGTATCTCTGAGCGTTGGTAATTGTGGGCCAGAATGATGGCGTTCTTCCGGTCCGCTAGTTCCCTTATCTTGGCCTGGAGCTCCCTCACGTAGGGCATCTCGGCTCTATCCGCAAGACCCGAGTTAAAGGTTTTAAGGAATACCGACATGCCTGGTGATCTGCCAGGTTCGGAGGATTAGCTGCACTTCTTACGCCTGAAGTAATGGCCGTAGAGCCTCAGGGCACAGAACCTCCCACACATGGTGCATGTGCCGGGCACCCGGGGCTTCACACGCTCGAGTATGGACCTGGCCCTCTCAGGGTCGAAATCGCCTTCTGCCCTGGCGAGTATCATTTGCTCGTCCCACTCAAGGGCCCTGCGGCCCAGCCTCACTATATCGGCTGCGTGGGCAGCTATCCGGGCTGCTATAACGCCCTCCCTCACGTCCTCGGGCATGGGGAGGCCCAGGTGCTCGGCTGGCGTGACGTAGCACAAGAAGTCCGCACCCGCCAGGGCGGCTATGGCCCCTCCTATGGCAGATACTATGTGGTCGTAACCTGGTGCTACGTCCGTCACGACGGGCCCGAGGACGTAGAAGGGTGCTCCATCACATATGGCCTTCTCGAGCTTCACGTTCGCCTCCACTTGGTCGAGCGGTAGGTGGCCAGGGCCCTCGACCATGACTTGGACGCTCGCCTCACGGGCCCTCCTGACGAGCCTGCCTATGACCAGCAGCTCTTGGACTTGAGCCCAATCGGTCGCATCCAATAGGCAGCCTGGCCTCAGGCCGTCTCCAAGGCTGAGCGTTATATCGTATTCACGTGCTATCTCGAGGAGATAATCGAAGTTCTCGTAGAGCGGGTTCTCACGTCCGTGGTGTATTATCCAGAGGGCGTGGAAGGTGCCTCCGCGGCTCACCATTCCCATCCAACGTGGGTGCTGTTTCAGCTTCTCCACTATCTCCTTCACGACGCCGCAGTGGACGGTCATGAAGTCCACGCCGTCCTTGGCGTGCTTCTCTATAGTCCCGAATATGTCGTCCTCGTCCATGTCCACGATCGAGCCCTTCTTAGCGGCCGCCTCTATGGCCGCCTGGTATATAGGGACCGTCCCGACGGGCACGTCAACGGCCTCTATTATCTTACGCCTTATGGCATTGAGGTCGCCGGCCGTGCTGAGGTCCATGACGGTGTCGGCACCGTAGTGGACCGCGATACGGGCCTTCTCGACCTCTAAGTCGGGATCGCACAGGTCTGAAGACGTGCCGACGTTTGCGTTCACCTTCACCCTGAGGCCTTCTCCTATGCCCGTGGGCCTGACGTGCTCTCTACGGACATTCCTGGTTATGACCACGCGGCCAGACGCCACCAACCTCATTAGCTTGTCGAGAGGAACGCCTTCTAGCTCTGCTACGGCCTTCATTTCTTCCGTCGGCTGACCCCTCTTGGCCATCTCCATCTGTGTGGTCATCTTTCCTTCCTGTCCCAGGCCAGTGGGGAGTCGTAAAAACTTTGACCCACCCGGCCCTTACATACCCCAGATGTGCTAGCACAGAGGTAGCACAGAGCAGAAAAACTTATAAGGACCTGAGTTCACCTTCCTTTTAGTGAGCGAAATGCTAGCACATAGAGAGCACGGAACGTGGAGGAGGAGGCACAGGCTCGAGGTAATAGCGTGTATCCTGCGTGAGGCCATGAACGGTGCTACGAAGACCAGGCTGGTGTATCGTGCGAACCTGAACTTTAAGCTTTTAGCAAGGTACTTAGAGTTCCTCATGTCGAGAAGCCTCATAGAGGTCAAGAAGATCGGCTCGATGTCTTATTATCAGACCACGGCCAAGGGAAGGCTCTGGCTCACGCTATACGAGAGGATGCTCGATATACTCGGCTCTCGCTAGCACCGTGCTAGCGAGTTAAGAGGGTCCCCCTCGTTTTTTCTCCCCTCAAGGCCTTGAGCACGTTACCTGGCTTTTTCGCGTTCGTGAGGAACACGGGTATGCCTGCCTCGGCCACGGGGGCCATCTCGGCCAGTTTGGCCCTCATGCCGCCCGTGACATCTACGGCCGACGAGCCACCTGCCTCCACTTTGTCCAACTCGCTCGTCCTCAGGACCTCCACCAGCTTGGCATCCGGGTGCCTGAGCGGGTCCTTCGTGAAGACGCCGTCGACCTGCAGGCCAAGCACGACCCTTGAGGCCCCTAGCTCTAGGGCTAGATAAGCGACTATCTGGTCCCCCGAGAGTATGCAGAAGCCCTTTTCCTCATCCACGGCCACGTCACCGTAGAGGACCGGGATGGATTTCAAGCCCATTAGGGCCCTGACGGGCTCGAGAAAGGCCCTGTGTATCCGGCCCGACTTGGTGATGAAGCATGATATCGGCGGGATGGGCACGGCCGGCAGGTCCTCGTCGATCATGGCTTCCACAACCAGGCGGTTGAGCTCTTCCATGGCCATGTGGGTCTCGGCCAAGCCCCTGAGCTGGCCCTCGTGCTTGAAGCCCTCATGTATGCCGTACTTATCGGCCAGGGGGTGGCCGAAGCTCCCTCCCCCGTGGACGACTATTAGGTCCCGTACGCCCGAGGATGCTATTTCTCCCGCGAGCCTCTTGATGGCTCTTAAATCGGGCTTGAAGGGCTCTTCCTTGACCGTTATGGCTGAGCCCCCGAGCTTAAGCACCACGGGGCCTTTCAATCCTGATGCCCTCCTCGGAAATCCCGGCCCTGAAGGCTTTCCCGCCTGCTTTCTCCACGGCCTTGGCTACGTCGGCTCCACGGCCTTCTTCCACCAGAGCTATCATGCAGCCCCCGCCTCCAGCACCCGTCAGCTTGGCCCCTAGGGCCCCGGCCTCCCTGGCAGCGTGGACTAGCTTCTCTAAGGCCATGTTCGAGACGCCTATGGCGGACAGGAGGCCGTGATTGATGTTCATTAGGTCCCCGAGGGCCATTAAATCCCCGGATCTGAGGGCATCCAGGGCCTCTAAGACGAGTTCTCTGGCCGATTCGAGGAGCCTGGAGAAGAGGGCAGGTCTCCTGTCCCTCAGCTCCCTGACGGCTGATACAAGGGCACCGGTCGACCTCTTTATGCCGGTGTCGCCTATGACGAGCTCGAGAGGGCATCGCA
>NJEJ01000075.1 GCA_002255025.1 Candidatus Bathyarchaeota archaeon ex4484_135
TCCATTATGAGCCTCCCGCCCCTGGCCTCATCTATGGCCAGGAGGGCCGAGACCCACTTCCTTATGAACTTCGTGCCCGGGCTCTTCCTGCGGCCGCTCTCGTAATCGCTTATCACGGAGGGGGAAACGCCCATCTTCTTCGCCAGCTCGGCCTGCGTCACGTGGAATAGCTCCCTCCACTTCTTCATGGCTTCCCCGGGCTTCCTAGCCATTATAACGTCGCCGACTATCATCTTGGACAAGAACCCCTTTGTGTCCTCCCCAGGTGCCCTAAGCACCATGGCACGATTCGGTATGTCCCGGACCTATATATGCTTGATAAGGCCGCATGCCTCTAACACGCGATCCAGCTCCTCCCGGCCCATCTGGGCCTTGTAAGCTCTCAAGGCCCTTATGAGGTCCTCCCGGTCAGGCAGGCTCATGATGCGGGCCACCAGGCCTGAGAGGCCCCCTATGAAGACGTACTGGCAAATACTCGTGAAGTTGGAGGGCCTACGCCTCGTACTCGCACTCTCGAAATCTACCAGCCTTGGCTCAAAGGCCGACGGCCCCCTGGGCTCCACTAGGACGTGTGAGTGGGCCCTGCTCAGCTCACCGTGGTCAAGTCCTATCTGGTCCAATTTCCAGCACTTCTCAAACAGCTCCCTGAGGACCTCTACGACATGGTCCTTATCTGGGCCCGTCGAGAGCCACTCGGGAAGGTGCTGGCCCTCAATGAATTCCATGACGATTACATCGCCCGTATGGGCCAGGAGCTTCGGACCCACGCCCACTGAGTTGGCCAGCTTGAGCATCTCGGCTTCGTGTCCCAGATTCTCTCTATCAGCATCGACACGCCTTATCTTCAGGGCAACCTTGAGGCCCGATTCGGTCTTTGCAGCCAAGACCACGCCTACATGGCCTTTCCCGAGCACGTTCAACTTCCCGATCGACTTCCGACCACAGAACTCAACGTGTGATATGCCCAGCTCCTTCAGCTGCCTTATCCTGTCCCTCAGAACGGCCTCATCCGGCCTCGGGTAGGCCAGGACGAGCGAGAAGGGCTTTTTAACCAGCTTTTCCACTTCTACCAACAAGCCAGGTAGGCCTCCCGATCAAGAAGTTCCTCAGGAACTCGGAAAAGCCCTTTAGTTTCCCGCAGAGCTTGGCCAACTCCTCGCCCTCAAGGACCTGGAAGCCTTCTTCAACGCACTTAGCCAAGAGAGGAGCAATCCCTATCTGGCGTCCACCTTCCTCGGATAAGTGTTTGGCGAGGAATTCCTTGGCATCGGGCCACTTACGTTTCACGAGGACGACCCATCTATCGCCTTCGACATAGGGGCCCGAGACGAGGCCTGGATCGGCCATGTTCTTCCTTAAGAAGCGTTCTATGTGTTCTTCTACCCAGACGGGTGGACCGATCTTCCTGACCACGAGGGGCAGCCTTGAAGAGGCGAGTTCTAAGAGGAGGACGCAGTGTTCTTGCTCGTCTGACCAGCCGGCCGTCCTGAGGACCTCGAAGCCCATCCGGCCGAGCGTACCCCTCAGGGCCCTGAGGGTCCTAAATACCTGGCCCCAGAGCACGTCGGGCACCATGCCTTTTACCCGCATGTATATGGCCAACAGGGAGGTTTCCCTGGACCTCAACACGTCCCTTAGCTCCTCAGGAGCCAAGGGTCCAGGTTTGGATGGGAAGAAGAACATCTCGCTTGGCCTCAACAGGAACTCGCGGGCTGCGGCCATGAAGAGGCACATCTTCTCCAGCCTGACGGGTGCTGCCACGTTCCTGTACGGGTCAACCGGGTCAACCACTATGAGGTGGTGCCTGAAGAACTCCCGGGCTTCTTCCTCCCGGCCCTTATAGTGGCCAGCCAGATCTATCAGGGCCCCTTTACGCCACCTTAAAGCCCCCTTCAGGACTTCTAAGAAGCCGCCGTAGTACAACACGAGCAGCTCGCAAAGGTAGCCGCTGAACCCGCCGACCCTTATCTCGGCACCGTAAGCTCCTATGCCCTTCATGAACTTCTTCAGGAGCCTCACGTCGCCCTTCAGGCGGTCGGGCAAGTTGGCCTTGATGAAGTCCGTGTGGTAAGGCGTCCTATCCGTGGCCGAGAGCCACTTCCCGGGCTTCACGTCATAGCAGGGCACCACATTCACTCGGACGCCATCGGCCAGGCACTCTAAGTACGGGTGCTCAGCATAACGCTCTACTTGCCTGTAGCCTTCTGTGGCCTTTCTGGCCAGCTTTAGGAACCTCGTTTTGAAGAACTCCTTGGGCACGTCAGGCCTGAAGCGGACGAAGATATCCACATCGGCCTCCCCGCTCAGCCACGTGTCCTTGGCCAGGGAGCCCTCTAACCTCACCTCAGCCTTTATGCCTTCTGCCTCCAAGAGGCTCTTGAGGCGTTGTATCACGGATTCGGCCAAGGACATGACCTTACGTCTTTCCTCCGGCTTAGGGGTTATGGCTTCCAAGACCCTTGAGCATATCTCCTCGTGGGCCCCCATGTTCCTCTAAATGCCAGCTCAGCCGCTTATAAGCTGACCGCTCTCACAAGAGCCTGGCCGGTAGGCCAGGCCCCTCGAGGCCTCTCTTAAGGGCCATCAGGGCGTAGAGACCGGGTTGCGTTATGGTGTAGAGGGTCCTCCGGCCGAAGGGGATGGCCCTGATCAAGCCTGCCTTGAGGAGGCGTTCGAGGTGTCTCTGGGCCGACCACCAGCTCACGCCAACCGCCTTGGCCAGCTGATTGCAGTTCATCTTCCTCCCAACTAGGGTCTCTAATATCTTGACCCGGGTCCTGGCACCAGGCCCATGCGTCAAGAGGACCATTATGTCCTCGGGCAGCCTGACCTTAAGGCGGGCACCTTCCTCCATGCCCCTGGAGGTCCTCAGGAGCCCTGCCGATATCGGCACGGTGGTCCCGATGAGGGCGAAGACACGCTCATCGCCCAACAGGTCCGATACGTAGAGGGCTGCCTCGACCAGTTCTTCCCTGGTCAAGGGCCTGGCTTCGGGCTCTAAAGAAGCCATCGGCGTCTCTAAGTGGACCTGGTCAGGCCCTAAGTCGGATAAGAAAGATGAGAGAGCCTTCAGGTGCCTCTCGGATGCGTTTCCTCTACCCGCCTTGGGTGGTCCGAGCAACATAACGGACACGATGAGCCTCGAGCCGACAGACGAGAGGGTTTCCCTCAGTTCCTTCAAGCCCCTGAGGAGGTCCTTAAGGCCCGGGAGGGCCTTATGCGGTCTGTTCAAGGCCCTCCACAGGTCTTCGTCAACTGCATCGAGCTTCGCGACCACACAATCCGCTTTAGACAGGGCTTCAGAGATTCTCCGGTCCCAGAGGAGGGACGAATTGGTGAACACCACGACCTCGGCCTCTGGGGCAAGTATGTCCCGGGCCTTCCTGACCTCGTGGAGCACACGGTCCAGCTCTGGGTGGAGCGTGGGCTCGCCGTTTCCTATCAGGACCAAGGCGTCTAACTCGTGGTGGAGGCGTACTTGGCCCAAGGCATCCGTCAGGGCCCTGGCCACAGAGGCAGAGCTGGGCCAGCCTTGGACTTCAGCAGTACTCCCGACCAGCTCGAGGAAGGGCGACAGAGGGCAGTAGAGGCACCTGTAAGTGCAGGCTGCCTTCCCGGGCGGGAGAACGTTTATGCCCAAGACGGTGCCGAGCCGCCTGGATATGTTCGGGCCAAACACTATGGAGCTTATGACCTGGCCCGTATCGCACAGCGGCTCGTAAGCCACAGCTGGCTCGTCCATCACACTACCGCTCCTCTTGGAGCCTTATTACCTATCGGCATGCGACTTGAATACAAGTTGTAAGCGTGTTTATTAACCCACGGAGCTGGGCCCATGTGCCATGCCTACCTTGACAGCCGTACGGCCCGAGGGCCAGGCGGCCCTGAAGACGGCCATAACGGCCATCTCGACGGCCCTGGTGTGCGTGGCCACCATGGCCTTCATCATAAACGTCCCGGCCACCAGAGGGTACTTCAACCTCGGCGAGACCATGGTCTATACCACGGCCATACTGTTCGGCCCCTACGTCGGTGCAATAGCGGGCGGCCTCGGCTCCGCTCTGGCGGACCTTTTGGTAGATCCGTTCTACGCACCTGCCACGCTCGTCATAAAGGCCTGTGAGGGCTTCTTGGTCGGCTGGCTGACCAAGAAGGGCCTTAAGGCCCAGCCGGGCTTGAGGAAGGGCCTCACCATTACCATGGCCTTCTTGTCTGGCTCCCTCCTGGCCTCCATAGGGGCCAGATACTACAGCGGACCCACGACGTTGACCTTGGGGCCCTTTGAGCTGGAGGGGTTCGTGCCGGTATCCCTATGGGTGTGCTTGGGCGTTGCCCTGGCCATATTCATAACGGCCCTCGGCTTCAGCTTGGAGCCAGAGGCGGGCTGGCTCGTCCTCTCCATGCTCCTCGGGGGCTCCATCATGGTCATGGGCTACTTCCTGTACGAGTTCGCCTGGTTCGGGTGGGCCGCATTAGCTGAGGTGCCGGTGAACATAGGCCAGGTGAGCGTCGGCATAATGGTTGCCATGCCCCTCACCAGGGCTGTTGAGAGGAGAGTGCCAGGCCTCCGCCAGGCTTAAGACCGAGGGGCCCACGGATGGAGTAGCTTGTCAGCGGTAGAAGTGGCCATAAGTGCCCTGAGGGCCATAGAGCCAGAGGACCTGAGGGTCCTGAGGGCCCTGGAAGAACTCATGACGGCTTACGAGTAGGCTGATAAGGCGTTGGACGGGCCCCTACACGGGCTACGTGCTCCGGATGGCTGGCCACGACCTCCTGGCACTACACGCCCTCGTGAAGGCAGATGTCCTAGAGGCCTTCGGCAAGCCCCTCGGGGTCGGGAAGGAAGCAGACGTCTACGATGCCCTCACGCCCGGAGGACGCCGCGTGGCCGTGAAGTTCCACAGGCTCGGCAGGATCAGCTTCAAGCAGACCAGGCGGTTAAGAGGCTACGTCTCAGAGGGTGTGTGGGCCGACTGGTATATCCGGTCCAGGTCGGCTGCCAAGAGAGAGTTCAAGGCCCTGAAGCTGGCCTTCTCAGCAGGAGTTTCCGTCCCTGAGCCCTTGGCTAGGAACAGGCACGTGGTCGTCATGGACATAATAGAGGGGACCGAGTTGGCCAATGTATCCGCTCTCCCGGAGCCCGGGGACACATTAGTCGAGATCCTATCAAACATCAGGAAGGCTTACGTGAGTGCTGGCATAATACACGCCGACCTGAGCGAGTTCAACATCATAATAAGGCCGGATGCCAGCATACTCATCATAGATTGGCCACAGTTCGTCTATAAGGACCACCCGAACGCCAGGCAGCTCCTCGAGAGGGACATCAGGACAGTGCTCAAATTCTTCAAGAGGAAGTTCGATCTTCGAGCCGAGCTGTCGCAGGCCTTGGACTTCGTCATGGGCCTTGCTGACACCCTGCCCGAGTTCACTTAGGAGACTCCAACACCACGTACAGTATGTTGTTGCCCCGTATCAGGACGTTGGTCCCGTAGCTCATGACGGGCTGCCCGTTCACGAATTCCTTGGCCTGTGATAGCACCACGTTCATGTAGCCATCACAGTACTCCATTATGCCGTGATATTCGACGCCGTTCTTCAGCTTTATGATCACGGGCGAGTTCGTGAACCTGGCCAACATGTTCAACGGCTTGCGGTTTACCTCCACGCTCGCACCTCGGGCGGTAACATTAATTCGTCCTTAAAAGCCTTCTGGCACATTGAATTAGGCACCCCTCATGCCTTTTATAGCCTTGACATATCAGGTCTGTCTCCTCTACCATGGTGCCACATGCCTGTTAAAGCCCTTTAAATAGGGCCCGGGCGAGTAAGATCCCGGGATGATAGAGGTCGAGCCCATAGCCTTCGACAGCATGGGGACGAGGAGCATGGCTACCCTCGTGAGAACCGGTGACCTCGTGATCTTAATTGACCCAGGAGTCTCCCTCGCACCCGTCAGGTATGGCCTGCCTCCCCACCCGCTGGAGCTGGCCAGGATGGAGGAGCACCACGACGCCATAGTGGAGGCGGCCCGTGAAGCTGACGTGTTGATCGTGACGCACTACCACTACGACCACCATATGCCAGATGAGCCAGAGATATTTGAGGGCAAGGTGGCCCTGATAAAACACCCGAGGGAGAAGATAAACATGTCCCAGAGGAGGAGGGCTGCCTACTTCCTGAGCGTTTTGGAGGGCTTCCCGAGGCGTCTGGAGGAGGCAGATGGCCGGGAGTTCAAGTTCGGCGAGACGAGGATAAGGTTCTCGGAGCCTGTCTATCACGGCACGAACCCGAGGCTCGGCTACGTCATAGAGGTCTGTGTGAAACACGGGGGTGATAAGTTCATCTTTACGTCAGATGTAGAAGGCCCCTCCTTAGAGGACCAAGTGGGCTTCATATTGGAGGAAAGGCCCGACTTGGTCTTCTTAGATGGCCCCATGACCTACATGCTCGGCTACAGGTACTCGGCCAAGAGCCTCCAGGCGTCCATAGAGAACATGATAAGGATGTTAGAGGCAGGCGTTCAGACGCTCGTGGTTGACCACCACTTCCTCAGGGACCTCAACTACAAGGAGCGTATAATGCCCGTTTATGGAGCAGCCCGTGAGCATGGGGCCAGGGTGATAACTGCCGCGGAGTTCGCTGACAAGCCCATAGAGATGCTCGAAGCCCACAGGAAGGACTTATACGAGACATCATGGTGATGTCTCGTATAGTCTTATTAAACTAATCATGCCCCCTTCTGGTGGAGAGAGGACTGACGAAGAAGCCACTACGCCCGCGGTGGCGTAGTAGCGACGCACCAGCAGACACGCCTTATTAATGCTCTCACCTTGCCCGACGACGCCACCATCATGACCGGCGATTAGGTGATAACGGGCACAGAGGTCCATGAGGCAGCAGCCTCTGCTGTTACGAGACAGAAGTATTGGCTGAGGACACCACGGTGGCTAACAGCAGGGACGAGGCCGCCCTGGCGTGGATAAAGGCGGAAGGGGTTCTAGGACCCCAGGTCCCGAAATCCTTTTTATTATCTATTATATATCAGGCGAGCGTGGGATACCTTGACGATAACACAGGCCCTTAGGGTCCCCCTGAGGGAAGTGCTTTACGCCCTAGGCCTATTCAGCTGGGTTATAGTGGTCGTCCAGGGCATATCGAAGGCCGTCTATGAGGTCGCCAGGAGGAAGTACGGTAGCGAGTACGTGGGCATATACTTCGCCAGGAAGGTCATCCACATCCTGGCCGGAGGGCTCGTGGCCCTGGTGATACCGCTCTTCGACCTGTTCAGCTCCTTCTTACTGCCCTTAACCCTGGCCCTCGTCCTGGCCCTGTTCTGCTGGTGGCCCCACCACACCGGCAAGCTCATGTACTGGTTCCAAGACCCGAGCAACATGTACGAAGTCGATTTCTGCCTCGTCTGGGGAGCCATAATGACGTTGAGCTGGCTCCTGACGGGCGGCTGGTGGTTGGGCGTCGTGCCCATACTCTTCATGGCCGTGGGAGA